>CAZUOC010000427.1:0-2885 GCA_964622335.1 uncultured Ignavibacteriaceae bacterium | reverse complement strand
CATTCTTTTCCAAATTTAACAGACTAATTCAATAAAATTATAATGTTATACGACATCCTAAAGAAAATCTGGTGGTCGATAATTCTTATCTCTTTTTTCCTAATGGCTATTCAAATACCTTTAAGAATTTTATATCCCGGCTACAATACCGGTTTCCTGAAAATAAGTTACTGGTTTATAAGTGTAGTTTTCATCGCAGACGCTCTTTATAATTTTATATTAATACGAAAACAAGATGGAAATAAATTTAATGATCAGTTGCCTGACAAGTTCAATGTCTTCTTTCTGGTTGTGGATATAATCTCTGCAATTCCCCTTGGCTTTATTTTGGGAAATATTTTCTTTGAGATATTCAGGTCTGTTAAAGTTGTCCGGGTAATTAAATATATAAGAAATATTAGTCTTGAAGCAACAAGGTTAAGCAGCTATTTAAGTTTTCTTTTTTTTATTTACTGGTTTTTATTAGCAATTCATTTTCTTACCTGTGGCTGGATAGCTCTGGATAAAACTCACATTAATTTTGGTGAAGAATACGTCAATTCATTATACTGGTGCATTCAAACAATTACGACAGTTGGTTACGGCGATGTCGTGCTGCCTGACTTTTCTCACAAGATTTATGCAATGATAGTAATGTTGTTTGGTGTTGGTGTTTATGGCTTTGTTTTTGGTAACATCACAAATATTCTTTTAAAAAGAAATCCTGCACGAACTCAATTTCTTAATAACCTGGAAAAGCTCAGATCGTTCGTTAACTTTCATGAGATACCGTCTGAACTTCAAAAGAGGATACGAAATTATTACGAATATATCTGGAGACAAAAACTCGGCTATAATGAAATGGAATTTATCGACGGTTTACCGAAGGGTTTAAAAACCGACGTAGAACTATATCTTAAAAGAAATATCCTTAAAAGAGTACCATTGTTTAAAGGAATAAGCGATAGTTTTCTCAGAGAAGTATCACTGCATTTACGACCAGTTGTTTATACTCCGGGTGATTATGTCTTTAAAAAAGGCGACCGGGGAAGTGAAATGTACTTTTTAATAAAAGGAAAGCTTAAAGTTTTAACAGGTGATGAGAATAAAATTCTAAATATTCTTTCCGATGGGGATTTTTTTGGTGAGTTAGCCCTCTTTAAAGATGAAATAAGAATGGCAACTGTTCAGGCAGTAACATATTCCGATATTTATACACTTGATAAAGAAATATTTGAACAAGTACTGAACAATTATCCGGAGATTTCATCACACATTAAGAAAGTTGCTGAAGAAAGAATACGATAAGAAAGATTCAAAGGATTACTTCCGATCTATTTAGGTAAATGGTATGGGAAATTTATAAATAATTGTTTTAACTACTTTCAATAAAACTCAAGACTTTAAAATGTAATTTTACCCAGGATTATTTAATTAATAACATCTTCTTAGTCTCAGTAAATCCCATAGTTTTTATCTGATAGAAATATACCCCACTTGGTTGATTGCTTGCATCCCATATGTCTTCATAGTAACCTTCATTTTTTACTTCATCAACAAGAGTTTTAATAAGGTTTCCCAATACATCAAAAATTTTAATTGAAATATGCATTTTCCCAGGTATCTGGTATCTTATAAATGTTGAAGGATTAAATGGATTGGGATAGTTCTGATATAAAGCAAATTCAGTTGGTACAGAGTTGTCTTTATATGTGTTAATAAAATTACTATTTCCAATTAACAGACTGAATTCATTACTCTGGTGATTCCCTCTTATTTCAATTTTATTCACGGTTTTGAGATCATAAAACTTTTTTAGCCTTTCGTCAACAAGATAAGTTTCATACTCGTTGAACTTTTCTATTCCTTCTACGAGAAGATCGGCCTTTTTGTTTGTATTATTTTTTATTTGAAGCTCAAACTTCTGTCCATTACCTACTTGTGGTCTGTGCTCAATAAATAACTGTCTGTGAGATGTTGAGAAATTATTGTTAACTATATTAATACGCAATTCTTCAAAGTCTCCCGGCGGGATCATATAATCCATCTCATCATAATCGTTGCTTGAAGAAGGGTCGAATCCAATCTTGACCATAGACAAAAATTCTTCTGTTCTTAATTTAAGTGTAATATTTTTTTCTGAAAGATAATTAGTCTGTTCATTTGCTTTAGGGAAAATTATAATGGAAGATAGAGGGATTTTAAGTGATGCCAGGTTATTTTCATTATTAAAATAATATCCCTCGTACGGGACTAAAGTAGTTGTCTGAGAAAAATTACCGTCAAATTTCCAAAGGGTAACATTGGCTGGCAGATTCACATTGACGTTTTTAATATCGTCTAAACTTACACTTTCATTAAAGGGATTTGTAATAATATTCCATCCGTTATGCAGGTTGATAGAATAAGTATCATCTCCAGCCAGAGTTACTGAATTAACTTCTGTATTGATGCTAATAGCGTTTCTGCTCAGGACCCAGAATCCTCTTCCGGGGGTAAAGTTAAATGTCGTTGAACCATCATATTCTTCAAAATAGTTTTCGGCAGCACCGTTATCGTAGAACATATTCCAGTCTGTTTTGTGTGTGCCGCTAATGAGCTGGGTTGGCGGCAAATTATTATCTCCAGGTAAACCGATCATTCTGTAACTGCTGCTTTGTGTTGGATCGTTAAATGTAAAATTGTTATTTAGACTTATAGTATTTGATGAAGACTGAGAAGTAGTGAAAGTTACATCTGCCCCATTGCTAACACCCACACTATTAGTTCCTTTTACACGGTAATGATAGATAGTATTTGATTGCAGTCCGCTTAAATTTGCACTCACACTAACAGCAGAATTCCCATCCACTAGGCTTTGTGTTGCTGTGATCTCGGTCCCATAAGCAGCTGATGTTCCATATTCA
>CAZUOC010000426.1:0-2897 GCA_964622335.1 uncultured Ignavibacteriaceae bacterium | reverse complement strand
AGGCATGAAGCATGATGCCTTCCTTCATTTTTCCGACATTGGAGAACGCACACATCAATTCCAGGAAATGCTTGGTGAGGATGATTCCGATGTAGAGGAAGTTGATGAAGATGAATCTAATGGGAATGGAAATCTCCATGCCAATCAGACTTCCGATAGGAAGTCTAATGATTCTTCCAGGGAACAGTTTGCAGTACCGAAACTCAGTAAAGGACAGGATATTCTTGTTCAGATTATTAAAGAGCCTGTAAACAATAAAGGAGTAAGAGTTACTTCTTCTATTTCTTTACCCGGAAGATTTTGTGTCCTTCTTCCATTCGATAATAAGGTTGGTGTATCAAAGAGAATTGTTGATTACAGAGAGAAGAAAAGACTACGTTATATTGCAAGGAGCATCCTTCCCGATAATTACGGATTAATTATAAGGACAGTTGCAAGGAGCCAAACAGAAGAAGCTTTACGCGATGATCTTAATAATCTACTGAAAACATGGGCTGATATTGAATCGACTGCCAAGTCTGAAAGCCCACCGTCACTTATTTACCAGGATCTTAATACTACATCAAGTGTTATAAGAGATTTGTTCTCAAGTGATGTTTCTAAGGTGTTTATAGATTCCAAGAAGATGTTCAAACAGATAAAAAATTATGTTCAATTGGTTCAGCCGGAAGTTGTGGAAAAGATAGAAAGTTTTCGTTCCTCAGATTCAATCTTTGATGCATTCAACATTGAAGAACAAATAAAAATGCTGATGGGCAGAAAGGTACCTTTGCCAAGTGGTGGATATCTGATCATTGAGCATACTGAAGCAATGGTTGTTATTGATGTGAACAGTGGAAGATATGCTAAAAGCAAAGAGCAGGAACAAAATTCCCTTAAAACGGATCTTGAAGCCTCGCGTGAAATTGCCAGACAGCTTCGTTTGAGAGATATCGGCGGAATTATAGTTATAGATTATATAGATCTTGAAGACGAAAAGAACAGGAAAAAAGTTTACGATGAATTGAAAAAAGAATTCAGGAAAGACAGGGCAAAAGTTTCTATTCTTCCAATGTCGGATTTTGGCTTGATACAGATTACCCGCCAAAGAATACGTCAAAATATTATGCAGGCTATGAAAGAAATTTGTCCTTATTGTTCGGGGACTGGTCTTCTAACCAAGCACTCGCATGTTTTATATGATCTTGATGATATATTAAAGAAGATAAAACGACAGACAAAAGAAAGAGCAATAATTATAAAGTGTCATTCAATTGTTGCGGAAAAACTTAACGAAGGATTTATAAAAACCATAACCAGGCTAAGACTAAAATACCTGATGACTTTAAAAGTTCAGACCGATGATACATTGCCACTAGACCGGTTTAAATTCCTCTCCAAGAAAACCGGCAAAGAAATTACTTCTGAATAAAAAACATCAAGATTAGTATGAAGAAGACAAAGTTTTATAACGCTCATAAAAAACTTGGTGCAAAGATAATTGAATACGCCGGCTTCAAAATGCCGGTTCAGTATTCATCTATAATTGCAGAACATAAAGCTGTTAGAAATTCAGTGGGAGTGTTTGATGTATCACATATGGGGGAAGTATTTATTTCGGGAGATAAGGCTCTAGATTTTATCCAAGAGATTACAATAAATGATGCGTCAAAACTTTTTTCGGGCAGAGTTCAATATTCTGCAATGTGTTATCCTGATGGAGGAATTGTTGACGATCTTTTAGTTTACCGGATTGGTGAAAAAGAATTTATGCTTGTAATTAACGCAGCAAATACAGATAAAGATTATAAATGGATGAATGGCAATAATAAAGTTGGTGCAAAACTTGAGAACTTAAGTGAAGAATATTCTTTGCTTGCTGTGCAGGGTCCAAATTCAAAAAATGTATTAAAAAAACTTACAGATACAGATTTAGATAAACTTGGATATTATCATTTTATGGTAACTAATATTGAAGGAATTGAAGTGATTCTTTCGAGAACAGGTTACACCGGTGAACTCGGTTATGAATTATATTTTAAAGGTGATGAAAATCAGGCTGAGACACTTTGGGCAAAAATTTTAGATGCCGGAAAAGAATTTAATATTTTACCTATTGGTCTTGCTGCAAGAGATTCTTTAAGACTCGAAAAAGGGTATTGCCTTTATGGAAATGATATTGACCAAACCACAAATCCTTTGGAAGCAGGACTTGGCTGGATAACCAAACTTGATAAAAAAAGTTTTATTGGCAAAGAAGCATTGTTAAGAATTAAAACGGAAGGATTGAAAAGAAAACTTTCAGGGTTGATATCAACCGATAAAGTTTTTCCACGGCACGGTTATGAAATAGATATTAATGGAAAGAAAATTGGAAATGTAACAAGCGGAACTGTTAGCCCGGTTCTGGAAAAACCAATCGCATTAGGTTATCTGGAAATAGGTTATTCATCTCCCGGGACTAAGGTTGAAATATCAATTAGAGAAAAAAAGGTTTCTTGTGAAGTTGTAAAATTACCTTTTGTAGAAAGTAATTAATTGTTACAAAATATAATTTTTTTTATTTATCCGGATAATAAATTAAAATAGTCAGCATGAAGATAAATGTTCTTTTTTCTCCTGTCGGCGTTGATGAACTTTCATTCGCAGGTAAGACGACAGTTGTAATAGATGTTTTACGTGCATCGAGCACGATAGTAACTGCTTTATATAACGGAGCTAAGGAAGTGGTCCCTGTAGCGACAGTAGAATTTGCCGTAAAAGTGTCGGGCGGAATGTTTGGCGGACAAACACTGCTTGGCGGTGAGAGGCACACAAAAAAAGTCGAAGGTTTTGCCCTTGGTAATTCTCCGCTTGAGTACATACCCGAAATTGTTTCCGGCAAGACAATAATTCTTTATACAACTAATGGCTCAAAA
>CAZUOC010000425.1:0-2911 GCA_964622335.1 uncultured Ignavibacteriaceae bacterium | reverse complement strand
TAAAGCTGAGCTTACAAGAATTTTTTCTTTAGACAAGATTAACTTATTATATTCATAAATGGTTGGTAAATATAACTATTTTCCAAGCAGTAATTAAAGGCAGGAAGTCCAAGTAGTGTCCTAATTTCATTTTGAAATTGAAATAAAGAACGTCATTCTGAATTTTTCAGAATCTTTATCAATTCAGGAGACCCCGAACCAAGTTCGGGATGACATCTTATGAAATTAGAACACCACCGAAGTTTACAAATAATTCTTCACTTAGCTTAAAGGTTATCAAATGATATTTGATTTTTTCACCTACAAAAAACCTCGTTTCACCGATTTTTCTTTTTTAATATGTATTTTGTTAGATAACTTTGTCTTAGAAAATGAATTAGGAGTTAATTAAAATGCATCATAATGGCGTTGATAAAAGAATAACACTGGGAATTATTCTGATAATAATAGGCGGGCTGTTTTTATTAAATAGTTTAGACATTGTTGATTTCAGGGTTTCAAGAATAATATTTTCTGCACCTTTTATACTTTTTATTATTGGTATCCTGATTATGGTTAATTCCGGTAAAAGAGCCCTTGGCGGAATCTTAGCCGGAGTAGGATTTATATGGTTGCTTCCGAGAATTTTCCCGGATATTGACTTCGGACCGAATCTTTTCATCCCTGTAATTCTTATTCTCCTCGGAGTTTATATGATTATAAAACACTCACAAAAAAAAACGGAAAACGATTCGTTTATCTCCGATGAGTTTGTAAAAAAAGATTTTATTGATGATGTTTCGGTTTTTGGCGGCGGTAATAAAATAATAAGGTCAGATAATTTTAAAGGGGGAAGTATAACAGCAATTTTCGGGGGATCGGAAATCGATCTTACTAATTGCAAACTTGCCGACGGAACAAGCATCATCGATATAGTTGCAATTTTTGGCGGCACTACTATTATAGTACCTCAAAACTGGGACGTTCAATTAAACGTTACTCCTTTATTTGGAGGTTTTTCAAATAAATCTCTAAAAATTCCTAACCTGGAAGTTGATAAAACAAGGACACTGATTATAAAAGGCGTTGCTATTTTTGGCGGCGGAGAAGTCAAAACTATTTACGGATGAGTTAGATGTCTGCTCATCCTATATTAAAGAACCATAAAAATCTAACAATGTATTTGCTTGTGTGGCTCGGCGTAATGGCGAGCTACCAGGCTAATCTTAGCTGGGGAATCGGATTAGAGCTAAAATATACCTTATCCGACAATATAATCTTCAACTTATTTTTAGTGGGGCTGGGATTAAGCCTCTGGTATTCTGCAAAATATATTTCTTTTGAAAATCACTCTATTATAAAAATCTTTTTAAGCCATATCTTTGGAGGACTTTTCATTTCGGCAATATGGCTTGCGCTTGGTTATTATATAATTACTTCAATTATTCCTGTCAATGAAAAATATTCCTCTTTTTTCCTTAGTACTCTTCCCTGGAGATATTTGATCGGCGTTCTTTACTATTTTCTTTTCACTGCTTTTTATTATGTAATAATTTATTACTCGGATTACCAGGAAAGAGCAGTTAAAGAATCTGAATTAAGAAGTCTTGTTACCCAGGCTGAGCTTAAATCACTTAAGTTCCAGATAAATCCTCATTTTATTTTTAACAGCCTTAATTCTATGAGTGCTTTAACCGTGATAAATCCTGATAAAGCAAGAAATATGATTTTAAAGCTTGCAGATTTTTTGCGCTATACTCTTGCAAGCAATGAAAGACAAACCACAAGTCTAAGCGATGAAATAAAAAATATCCGGCTTTACCTTGATATAGAAAAAATCAGGTTTGAAGATAAGTTTGAATTTATT
The DNA here is from genome assembly GCA_964622335.1 of uncultured Ignavibacteriaceae bacterium. GTDB lineage: Bacteria > Bacteroidota > Ignavibacteria > Ignavibacteriales > Ignavibacteriaceae > RBG-16-34-14. The sequence continues at coordinate 1,065 of CAZUOC010000425.1, read as the reverse complement.
GAAGATGTTGAGGAAAAATGTTTAACAATAAAAGTCCCGAGTATGATTCTTCAGCCATTGTTTGAAAATGCAATTAAACATGCTGTTTATGAAGCGCTGGATAGAGTAACTATCAATCTTACCGCAAAAATCAAAAATGATTTTATGGAAATTAAAGTTCAGAATAATTTTGATGATAATTCCGTTAAAAGATCAGGAACAGGCATCGGCTTAAATAATATTAAAAGCAGGCTGGAATTACTTTACAATCAGAAAGATTTGCTTAATATTGTAAAGAAGAGTAACACCTTTTGTGTTAGTATTTATATTCCATTAGATAATTCCTGAAATTGGGCAAAAATTATAGCCACGAATTGCACTAATTATGAGCGACCTAATTTATAAAGATGAATTCTACAAAATTATCGGCATTTGTATGGAAGTTCATCGCATCTTAGGAAGAGGTTTCCTTGAAATTGTCTATAAAGATGCATTGGAATATGAATTCAGCACACAAAATATTCCTTACGAAAGAGAAAAAGAGTTTAAGATTAATTACAAGAACATAATACTCCCTCATAAATTTTATGCAGATTTTATTGTCTACGATAATATTATTCTTGAAATTAAAGCAGTAAGCGGAATTGTTGATGAGTTTATAAAATTAACATTGAACTATATGGCTTGCTCGAAAAGCAAGCTTAGAATAATAATTAATTTTGGTGAAGATTCTTTAAAGTATAAAAGACTTGTTTTATAATTCGTGAAATTCGTGGCTAAAATTAATACTGCGAATTGCGCTAATTAAAAGGAAAAAAGATGAAGGCTATAATTATAGATGATGAACATCTCGCACGTGAGATAGTAAAAAAATATTTAGAGAAACATCCTGGTATCGATGTAATTGCAGAGTGCTCAAACGGGTTCGATGCAGTTAAAGAAATTACAAATGCAAAACCCGATCTTATTTTTCTCGATATACAAATGCCCAAGCTTAACGGTTTTGAAATGCTTGAGCTTTTAGATGAACATCCCTCAATCATTTTTACTACAGCTTTTGATGATTATGCAATTAAAGCTTTTGAA
>CAZUOC010000424.1:0-2913 GCA_964622335.1 uncultured Ignavibacteriaceae bacterium | reverse complement strand
TAAAGTCTGAAGTGTCTGCCAGGATAACCAGCGGTTCATATTTCGAATAGCCTGTATATGTTAAAAAATATTTTCCATCAACAGGTGTTATCCTTGGGTCTTCAATTCCCCATTCAACATAGGGGAAATATTCATTATGATCTTTCGGTGTTAAGCAAGGTTTATTGGCAACTTTAAAATCAATTCCATTCGCACTTTCAGCAAGTGTAAAACTCGATCTGCCGTTAGGCATTTCAATTCTGCAAAGTAAAATATACTTGCCATCGATTCTAACTGCGCCGGCATTAAAAATACTATTCACCTGAAAAGGCACATTGTCTTTTGTTAAGATCGGATTATTGATGTATTTGCTAATTTTTTCCATTTATTCCTTTCATTTAGTTAAACCATCCTACTATTGTTTATTCTTTTATGCCTGTAGATGCCATACTTTGTATAAAATATCTTTGGAAAAATAAGTACGCTATGATAATCGGTAATGCTAAAATTGTAGCAGATGCAAGCTTAACCCCAAGCTGTGATTCAGCTCTTCCGCCAACAGCAAAGAGGGTAACCAACTGGGGCATAGTCATTAAATCTTCATTTCGGATTACAATCAATGGCCAAAGAACTTCATTCCATGACGCCATAAATGTAATGATCCCAACTGTTACCAACGCAGGAATAGAATTTGGCCAGAGAATCCTGAAAATAATTGTTAGTTCATTACATCCATCTATTCTTGCAGCATCAATTAAATCCTGAGGCAGACTCTTAAAATACTGCCGGAACATAATTATGCTGAGGGCATTCATTAAATAAGGAACAATTAGTGCTAAATATGTGTCTACCCAACCAAACTTAACCATAATTATATATTGAGGAATTAAGGTAATCTGGAATGGTAAAGTCATCGTAAAAATTATAATAAAGAATATCAGGTTTCTACCTTTAAACTCCAATCTCGAAAGTGCATATCCAACCATTGAACCAAAAACTAAAACTCCTAATGTAATTACCGACGATACAAAAAGACTATTCAATAACGCTCTGCCAATAGGAATCTTTGCAAACATTTGCGTGTAACTATTTAAAGAAACAGATGATGGAATGAGAACCAGATTACCTATTTCTTTTTCGGGAGCCAAAGTTGCAGTTAACATCCACATAAAAGGATAGATGAACATTAATGCACCGAAAACAAGTACAATATATAACAATGCTTTTTTCATCTAATCTATCTTTCCTTCTCTATAAATCTTTTTTGGATAATCACAACTGCAACGATAAGCAGCGCGAAAAATAATCCAAGTGTTGCCGAATAACCCATATGATAATAAGAGAATCCCTGTTTATAAATATAAAGCACAGCAGATAATGTACTGTTTAATGGTCCACCGCCCGTGAGAATATATGGCTCGATAAATAAAGAAAATCCTCCGATAGTTGATAATAAAACAACCATAAAAATTGTAGGATTGATCATTGGAAAAGTAATGTGTCGGAATTTCTGCCAATGAGTTGCACCTTCCAGATCAGCAGCTTCGTAATAATGTTGTGGCACGGTTTGAAGTCCTACTAAAAACAAAACAATATACAAACCAACATTTTTCCACGTAGCCATTAAGGCAATAGAAGACATTGCAATTTTCGGATTTACTAGCCAGCCGACTTTTCCAAAACCAATAAAAATAAGAATTCTGTTTAGCAATCCTGTATCATATCCAAATAACTGTTCCCACAAAATTGTAACTACAACTCCCGATACTATTACCGGTAAGAAAAAAGCTGCTCTAAAGAAACCTCTCAGTTTTACTTTTTGATTCAACACTTCTGCTAGAAATAAAGCAACAATAATTTGAAGAGGAATGTGAATGACAAGAAAGATCAAAGTATTCAATAATGATCTTAGAAATAATTTATCCTGGAACAATCTTATATAATTATTCAAACCGGAGTATTCCATCGGTGAAATTATGTTCCATTTATGAAATGTAAGCAGGATAGAAAAAAATACCGGGAACGCAATAAACACAAGTAAATGGACCAGGTACGGTGAAACTAATAAATATGGTGTTATTTTCTTTTTCACAGTCTGGATTTTCCTTACTTAAGAAATAATAAGTTAACAGCATTTGCAGCATCATCGACTGCCTGCCCAGGTGATTTTACTCCATATATAACACAGGCTTCGTATTCCTGGGATATGATATCAAAAACTTCTTTCAACACGGGTGAGGAATCCGTTCCTTTTACATAAGCAGATTGCTTTGCAAATATTTGCATCTTCGGATTCGAATTGAAATAATCGGAGAACAAAGTATCACTATCTAATTGCTTCCTTCGTGGAAGTTGCGATGTAATTTCCAGCAGCTTCAAATCATTTTCTTTGCTGATCATGCTTTTAATAAATTCCCAGGCTAACTGAGGATCCTTACAACTTTTAAATATCACAATATTTTTAGGATCACCGTATGTATAAACCGGACCTGAATGATCATCAGGGACAATCATAGTAGAGTAATCGTACTTAAATCCTTTCGGTTTAAATTTTTCCGCATGAGCAATTTCCCACGGACCGGTAAATCTTGTTGCAATAACACTTGATAAAAAAGGATCCTGTCTTGCACTTAATCGTTCTTTCGCGAAGTAATTATTTTTGTAAAGCTCCTGTAGAAATGCAAATACTTCGACCGCATATTTATTATTGAATACTGCTTTTTCATCTTTTATTAGTGGTGCACCGCCGGATGCAGCTAAGTATAATGGATAGAAATCAAAAAATCTTTGCCACCATGTAACTAAAACTTCTGAGTAACCAAACCATTGATCGACATATCCATCTCCGTTAAGATCTTTACTGAACGAACGGCAAGCGTTAAAAAATTCCTTATATGTTTTTGGCGGTTCTTTTAATCCTAAGTCAGCAAGTAT
>CAZUOC010000423.1:0-2916 GCA_964622335.1 uncultured Ignavibacteriaceae bacterium | reverse complement strand
GTTTTTATTTTCTTTGCAAATCGGCCCAAAGATATTCCAGATAATTTTAAGAGATTCCTGGAGAAAACCATAAGGAGAAATTTTGGTTTCGAGGGGGTTCCTTTTACAATGGTCTTTAAAACAAAATGAACGGACCTAAAAATATAATCGTGGTAGGCGGAAGTGCCGCAGGTCCTGCCGCTGCAGCAAAAGCAAAAAGAATCAATCCTGATTCTGATGTTAAAATGTTCGAAGCTGGTGACTATATTTCTGTTGGAACTTGCGAAATGCCTTATGTACTTTCCGGAGAGATAGAGAATTATAAAGATATTCTTCTGTTTGAGCCTGCGACTTTTAACAAAGAAAAAGGAGTTGAAGTTTTCACAAGGCATTTTGTTGAAGGAATTGACAGGAAAGCAAAAGAGATTAAAGTACTCGATTTATTCAATGGTACAACTCACTTCTACAAATACGATAAATTAATTCTGGCGACGGGAGCAAAGCCGAAAACATTAAAGCAGTTTGCTCTGCCCGCAGAAAATTTATTTCATTTTAAGAATGTTTCAGATCTTGTTAAGGTTAAGGATTACCTTAACAAAAAGAAGATTAATAATGTTGCGGTTATTGGCGCCGGATACATTGGACTCGAAACTGCAAATGCTTTTTCTTCATTGGGACTAAATGTTACGGTAATTGAAAAAGGGAATCATCCAATTCCTTCTGCCGAAACAGAAATTCAATTGCTTGTTGAGGAATTGCTTGCAAATAATAAAATAAGGTTCTTCGGTGGAGTAAAAAATCTAAAACCTGTTTATTCTGATGAAAAAATTGAAAGTCTGAATATTGATGGTAGACTTGTAGAAGTTGATCTTGTTATTATATCAGTCGGTTTTGAGCCCAATAATGATCTTGCTAAAAAAGCAAAACTTGAAACCGGAGAATTTGGAGGAATTAAAGTTGATTCAAGACTCAAAACATCTGATCCGCATATTTACGCTGCGGGGGATTGTATAGAAGTTATAGATGCTGTTACCGGACGCCCTGCTTATTTCCCTTTGGCAACACTCGCACGTGATCATGGACATTCAGCGGGAGAAAATGCTGCAGGTGGAAATTCGAGAATTGAACCGGTTGTTAAAAATATTTCAGTTAAGCTTTGGGATAAGTTTTTGATAAATGTCGGTTTGTCTTCCTCCGAAGCAAAAAAATACAAATTTAAATTTAAGTTTGTTACAGAAGTTGCAAATAATCTTGTCAAAGTGATGCCTGGGAGCGAGAAAGTTTTCGGCAAAATTATTTACGAGGAAGATTCTAAAAAAATACTTGGCGTAACTTTTCTGGGAGGAAATGAAGTATCGGGCTACGGAGATATAATTTCAACTTTAATAAAATTGAAACAGCCGGCAGATATCTTATCTGAAATCAATTATAATTATACTCCACCTCTTTCTCCCTTTATAAATTTATTATCTTTGTTAGGAAGAAAAATAAAATCTTAACAAGGGATATAAATGAAAAACTATTTTTCCAACTTTAAGCTTATTGATCATCCTTTGATTAAAAAGGATATTACTTTGTTGAGAGATAAAAAGACTCAGCCGGAGTATTTTAGGGCTGCTGTAAGAAGGATTTCAAATATACTTGCAGTAGAAATCGGGAAGACTCTTAAGCTGAAAGAGATCAAAGTTGATACTCCTCTTGAAAAGACTAAAGGTTACAGGCTCAATGAACAAATAATTCTTATTCCTGTTTTAAGAGCAGGATTAAGTATGGTTAGCGGTTTTTTAGATGTAATTCCCGATTGCAAAGTTGGGCATATCGGTCTTCAGAGAAATGAAGAAACTCTCGAACCGGTTGAATATTATTTTAAGATTCCCAAGGTAAATGCGAATTCAAGAATTATTTTACTTGATCCGATGCTTGCAACTGGGGGCAGCGCTTCGGAAGCCTTAAAGTATTTGAAGAAAAAAGGTGGGAGAAAAATTATTTTTGCTTGTCTCGTTGCTGCTCCGGTTGGTGTTAAAAAAATATTGAAAGAACATAGTAAAATTGAAATATATTCCGCCACATTAGATAGAGAATTAAATAATAAGGGATATATTTTACCCGGCTTGGGGGATGCAGGAGATAGAACTTTTGGGACACTCTAAGTTCTTTATTGTTCTCATGTTGTGTTGCTCATCTGTTTTTTTACATGCCCAGGTATATCCAAATGCCGAAGTGGATTCGCTACTTCGTAGCGGAATAGAAAATATTATAAATCAAAAGTATGATTTAGCAAAAAGAGATTTCATTATACTTGATAAGAAATTTCCAAAACTTCCTATTGGCAAAATTTATATTGCTGCTGTTGAAATAGCAAAGTCTTATGATCTTGTTATTCCATTTAAAACGGATCTTATTAATGAGAATCTTGATAAAGCAAAAGATATTTCGGAAGCATTAATCGACTCGGATGAAAATAATTTATGGAACAATTATTTTCTTGCACTAGCTGATGGATACAAAGCATATTTTGATGCATTAACAGGGGATTGGCTATCTGCTTTTGGAACAGGAGTAACTTCCGTACATCTTTTTGAACATTGCCTAAAAGTCGATTCTACTTTTTATGAAGCATTGATAGCAACGGGTACATATAAATACTGGAAGAGCAGTAAAATGGAATTCCTGAACTGGCTTCCTTTTATAAGTGATGGAAGAGGAGAGGGAATTAAACTTCTGGAAAAAGCTGTCAGCAATTCTTCATATAATTATTATCTTGCAATTAATTCCTTAATATGGATTTACATCGATAGGGGTGAGTTTAATAAAGCAATAAAGATTGCTGAATCGGCATTAGCTCGTTATCCTAACAGCAGATTTTTTAAATACGGTTTAGCCAGAGCTTATGAAGATGTTGATAAACAAAAAGCTATTCAAATTTATTATGAAATT
>CAZUOC010000422.1:0-2918 GCA_964622335.1 uncultured Ignavibacteriaceae bacterium | reverse complement strand
ATCGCATCATGCCTAACAAATTGGATACATGACAGCTAAGTGTGAGGAGGAAACGAAGAAAAAAGGAGTAATTATGGAAGAATTAAGTAGCCATATCCTTAGAGAAGATCTTTAAATACAGGGCTTAAAAAAATCTAAATATATTAATTCGGGATTAACTTAGTGGAATTAATCCTTTTTTTGAGAATTTTTATTGAGTTTCTTATCATGACGGGATAGAAGAGCCCATCGACCACGAAGCCACTCGCTCGTTGTTTTGTTTTGCAAAATCCACCCCTGAAAAAAAACCTTTTGAGATAAATCATCTCGGAGCGCGCGGAATTTTTCTCCTTTCGATGGAACTTCGCGCAACCTCTCATCAATTCTCCATTCGGGATGCTTCTCTACAGATTCACTAATCATCTTTTTCGTTCGATCTGTGCGAGGCCGACCTGGGCCACGAGGTGTGCTTTGAGACTCTGAAGGCTTCACGATAGGTTGCAGATTTTCAGAAGGATCTCTTACCGTATCAAACTGCATATTAATATTATAATTTGCTAGCAGTTCCAAGAAATCCGTCAAGAGATCTTCCGATAAAAAAGCAAATCGGGGATCATACGCCTCTAACAAGGCCATCCGTGAGGCGTTATCCGGTAAGCCGGGTAATTTTTTCAGCAATTGCTCATCCATCATTGCCATGCCCGCTGCAATGTTTGATGTGTTTCTATCCTGATGAGATTTTTCAAGTTCTTCCAGAATTAAATTAACTCCAGGCTTAAGACGTGGATAAGGAAAAATCGTTGGATTTAAGGAATAACCATATAGCCGATACCCTCTTTGTCCACCCAACCGATCTGGAACATCCTCATACTCTTCATAAATATCGCGCCAGCTTCGCTGACTACTCCGTTTCTCTTTACGCAAACCTTTTTGATCTTTTTTACCCATTTGGTTTCCTTTTGCATATTACTCCTCTTATTCTCAGACAGCGATAACGTAACGACCTGATTTTTTATCCGACAACCTGCTCTCTCTTTTCGGGTAGGATATATGGTGCATTAAAGAGATTGTGGAATAGGATTTTTTTCATCTAACAGAAATTGTAGTGGAACAGTTCATGAGAAACGCACTTGCTCTAAACGTGACCCTCCTAAACGGAGGAAGAGAGTTAATCTTCGATTACGGTCTCATAATTCAATGAACATTTTCACATTCTGGAATATCTATATATTTGCCATAAAAAAGGATAACATAATCTCAAACAGCAGATAAAAGATCATGATTCACGGAAAGCAGAAGTATCATCTTTGGCTTTTATCGTTTCTGGGCCTACTCATTTTATACCTCGTACCCAACAATTTTACACAGGAAATGCCTTCAAGGAAGGATGGCAAAGCCGTTATACGTGTCCCGGTCAATGTTGTTATTGTGAAAGCGACAGTGCTGGATAAAGAGGGAAATCCTGTAACCGATCTGACCTCAAATGACTTCAAACTCTACGATGATGGGGAGCTTCAAAATATTCAGACATTTGCCCTGGAAAACAGCAAATCTTCCACAACGGAGGAATCTGAGCTGCCGGATTTTGAAAAAGATCCGAGCGTGACAGGCGGGGATGAAGAACTACCCCGAATGATTTCTATTCTTATCGATGATCTCACAATGTCGTCTATCCTGGAGTTTCCCCGCCTGATTGATGATATCGAAGAGTTTATAAAAAAAGATATGGGTCCTACGGACCGGATCGCCCTATTATCGGCATCACGCAATGTGCAGTTCCCGTTCTCCGATAATAAAAAACTGATCCTTAAAACTCTTGATGCAGTTCCCGGCAAGCTTAATCTTGGATGGATCTTTCGGGCTACCGATCCAAAACTGACAGACTATGCGGCCTGGTTGATTTCCAACACGTGGACCGGCAACGGAAGTCCGGAAGGAGAATGGATGCGTATAGCCGCTTTGAGGCAGAATGGAGAAACGGTATTTCAGACCCGCAATATGTTATATACGATCCGCCAGCACTTCAGGGCATTAAGGCATTTCGAAGGCCACAAAACTTTCATCCTCTTTTCGGACGGCTTTATCGCCGAACCGGGAACGGCTGAATCATATCAACTCGATGAGCTTGTGGAGCTGGCATTACGCTACGGGATAGAAATGAACTGCGTCAGCATCCGGCACATTTCCGCAGATCTCGCAGAAATTTTCCCCACCGGCAGTGGGAATAGTATTTCTAATACGCCGAACGGTTCTGTTATGGATAAGATGGTGCAGGAAGACAGGCTTGAAAAATTAGCATCCGAAACAGGCGGCCAATTTTACCCCGGAAGCAATAATTTATATAAGGGGCTCCGGGATGTATACCACCAAGGGTCTTCTTACTACGTTCTGACGTACCCCATGCCTCCAAGAGAGGATGACGCCTCCTATCATAAGATAAGACTGGAAGTTACCCGGCCCGGCCTGAAGCTTTATTATCGAAAAGGTTATTACTCTCCGAAAGAGGAATCAATATTCGAAAACAGAAAGAAAGAAGATCTTATAGCTGCCCTTAACGGCCCCGGTGATATGGATGAAATTCCCATGAGGCTTTCCTACAATTATTCTATCGAGGATACATATACATATACCGCTTCATTTATGACTAACGTGGATATCCGCGGTCTGCAGTTTTTACGGGAAGATGACAGGTATAAGAATAACATCAGCCTTTATCTCGTCGTTTTCGATGAAAAAGATCGCTATATCAGCGGATTGGAGAAGTCGATCGATTTTCGATTGAGAGAAAACAATTATGACGTCCTCCAAAAACAAGGGCTTAAATCCAGGGTTGAATTCAAACTCCCTGTAGGGCGATACAAAATCAAAGCGGTTGTCCGTGAAGGCAACCAGGGCAAAATGGGCTCCATCAACAGAGCAATGGAAATCCCATGAAGTCA
>CAZUOC010000421.1:0-2921 GCA_964622335.1 uncultured Ignavibacteriaceae bacterium | reverse complement strand
AAAGATTTAGTGAACTTTGAATCCTGAAACAGGAATTTATAATCAATGTTAACAATAAATTCCTTTAGATAATTAAAGCCAACTTGCGGACCGAATCTCCAGCCGTTGTTTTCATTGTCAGATTTCATTTCCTGAACTTGTATTTCATTTGTTATAAAGAATCTTTCTATATATAAACCATAACCAAATTTCATATAAGTGCTTAGCTGATTATAAAACTTACAATCAAAAAACAGTAGATCAAGATTATATTCTTCATTATTTTTTATTACCTGGTAAGCATAACCTAAATTTGTGTTCACGGGTAAATTGTGAAAATAAAACCACGTTGCGCTTCCGGCTAATGTAAAAACATTATACATAAGATTAGAATTTTGCTGTTTAAAGAAATTTATTTGGCGTGATATATTTAATCTCCAGTTAAATTTTTCTTCAGACTGGAAATAATCCCCTTCTGCTTTTAGCTTTATAAAATTAACAGGATTATTAAAACCGTAAAACTCGGGACGCGCACGAATAGAGAGTGCTGCAATTCTCTTATCTGCTTCATAATTATATTTTAAAAACCCGTCAAAGAGAGAAAGTGTATTTTCTTTTTGTAAAGTTTCATCTCCAGATGATTTATAAAATCCTGTCTCACCGCTAATGTGCCAGTCAACCTGAGAATAAGAAACCGAAGAAAGAAGCAGAAACGTGATCTGGAAAATATATTTTACGCGAGTACATCTGAACGTCATTTTGAAGAACCGATTTTATTTGCAAGAACTAATTTAAATTCTTGCAGCCTTTTTTTCACCTCCTTTAATAGTTTTATGTAATCCTTCAAACTAAGATTTTTATTCATTTCATTAAAAGATATTCCCAGGTTTATATCGGTTTTCGATATTTGTTCAATATCTAATTGCCTTAAAATTAACTGGTATGTTTGCACTTGGTTTTCAAAGTCTCGTTTAACACCGCCAAAGCTGACATCAGGCCCTGATGACGAAGAGCCGGATGAAGATGTAGCACTTTGTTTCTGAAAAAGAACTTTATTTTCCAGTTCTGCTTCTTCAAGAAATTTTTCTGTCTTTGCCTGAAGGCTAGCTATTTGGTTAGCCTCTGAACTTTGACTATTAACATTATTAAGAAGAGAATTGACTTCACCCAAAGCATTATTAAGATATTCTTTGTACAGAACTTTTTGCTTTGGGTCTGTCATTCTACCTAAATCAATTTGCAATACTTTATCTGGATTAAAAGACAAGGTTAAAATTCTCGGCGTGACTATTAAATCCTTTTCTGTAAATAAAATTATTTCACTATTTAGTTTATCTTCATCTACTTTCCCCGTTTTCTTTAATGTCTCGAGGGAATCAATCTTAACAACATAAATTCCGTGAAGCTGTGATTTTGCTTTATCGAGATCTTTTTCGAGTTGTCTAGCTTTATTCTTATGCTCTTCAAGTTTATTTGAAACAGTAACGGAAGAAGCCATTAAATCAGTAACCAGAGTTTTATCCGGATTACCCTTTTTCTTTTCGGAATCTATTTGTTCTGCTTTTTTTGAAAAAACAGAATTGAGCGAGTCAACAATCGCACTCTCTTTATCATATTGATTGTTTAACTGCTCAAACTTTTTTTCAAGTTTATCAAGAGACTGGGCATTAACAAATCCTACAAACAACATAAACACAAAAAACTTTTTCATATCAATCCATACTTTTCTAATTTATAATATAAAACACTGGTACTTATTCCGAGCAATTTAGCGGCACGATTTTTAATTCCATTTGATTTTTTCATTGCTTGTATGATCAGATTTTTTTCAAAAGCTTTAACTGATTCTTCAAGAGGAAGATTTGAGAAATCGCCGCCAACCATAACATTTCTATTCAAATGACCTGCAATCAATAAGGAATCTATCTCATTACCCTGAGAAATCACATATAACCTTTCAACTAAGTTCTGAAGTTCGCGAATATTTCCCGGCCAATGATATTCGACTAATAATTTCATTCCTTCGTTACTTATCATCTTTTCTTCAGAATGATTTTTTTCTGCAAGTTTCTGAAGAAAATAATTTACTAATAAAGGAATATCTTCTTTACGTTCGCGGAGTGAAGGAAGTGAAACGGGAATCACACTTAATCTGTAATACAGGTCTTCTCTGAATTTTCCTTCATTAACTAATTTTTGAAGGTTCTTGTTACTTGCGGCAATTATTCTCACATCTGTTTTTAATGTAACCTCTCCGCCAACTCTTTCAAATTCATATTCCTGAAGAACACGAAGAAGCTTTACCTGCATTGCAGTAGAGACGTCGCCGATTTCATCTAAAAACAACGTCCCTTTGTCCGCTAATTCAAAGCGACCTTTCTTTTGTTTTACTGCACCGGTAAAGGCTCCTTTTTCATGTCCAAATAATTCACTCTCAAGAAGATTATCATTAAGAACCCCGCAATTTACTCTTATAAAAGGATGATCTGTGCGGTTACTTTTTTTGTGAATAGCTCTTGCAATTAATTCTTTACCGGTTCCGCTTTCTCCTTGAATCAGTATTGTGCTTTCTTTATCTGCCACCTGCTCAACTAATGAAAAAACTTTTTTTATTGCATTTGAATTCCCGATAATTTCATCATATCCTGTAAATAGTTCTTCGCTTAAAAGTTTATTCTGATCGATCAAATCCTCGATTTTCCTGTCGCTTAAAATTTTTTGCCAGATTTTATTTACACGGAAACGAAGTTCGTCAGGTGAGAAAGGTTTGGCAAGAAAATCTGCCGCACCTAACTTCAAAGCTTTAACAGCATCTTCTACTGTTCCATAAGCAGAAATCATTAAGACTTCTGTAGAAGGATTAATTTCCTTTAGCTTTCCCAAAACTTCTATCCCGTTCATCGGCTCCATCTTTAAATCTATAATAGCCATTGCCGGAGGTG
>CAZUOC010000420.1:0-2921 GCA_964622335.1 uncultured Ignavibacteriaceae bacterium | reverse complement strand
CTTCTCACGGTATTCTTGCCGAAGAAGGCGGAAATATTAAGCAGGGAACGGAATACATCTGGATTATTGATCCGCTTGATGGAACTGTAAACTTTGCTCACGGACTTCCGATTTTTTCAATCTCGATTGGGATTCAGAAAAACGGAAAGACAATTGCCGGAGTAGTTTATGATATTCCGCAGGATGTTTTATACTCGGCAGAAAGCGAGGGAGGAGCTTATGCAAATGATGAAAAAATTAAAGTAAGTGATAATTCTAATCTCGCACACAGTATTCTCGTAACAGGATTTCCATACAACATTCATCAGAATCCATTTAAGGCACTTGAGAAGTTTGTATCGTTTACGAGAAAAGCAAGAGGAATAAGAAGACTCGGTTCCGCCGCAATTGATTTTTGCTATGTGGCAAGAGGAGTATTCGATGGTTTCTGGGAAGTTTACTTAAATCCGTGGGATATATGTGCGGGCAAACTTATTTTAGAAGAAGCCGGCGGAAATGTTACAAACTTTAATGGTGAACAAATAGGTGTCGATTCAAAACAGATTCTTGCAAGCAACGGGAAAATTCACAATGATATGCTGGAGATTTTAAAGAACAGTTAAAAGACTTTAGTTAATCCCGAGTTTTTCCGGACCGCGGTACATTTCATTAATAATATCCGAGTATTTTTCTTCAACAATCTTTCTTTTGACTTTTAAACTTGGAGTTATTTCCCCGGTTTCAAGAGTGAATGGTTTTTCTAACAGAGCAAACTTTCTAACTTTTTCATAATTAGCAAGCTTCTTTTGAAACTTGGTCAACTCTTTTTCAAACAGATCGTATATTTCTTTTTTCTTAACAAGATCTTCTAATTTATTGTAAGGGATTTTATGTGAATCGGCATATTCCTGTATTGCTTCATAATCGGGAACTATTAGTGCGGTTAAAAACATTCTTCTATCGCCGATAAGAACAAACTGGTCAACAAACTCGCTCGCTGAAAAAAGATTTTCAATTTGCATTGGGGCAATATATTTGCCTGCTGTTGTTTTAAAAAGATGTTTTTTCCTGTCAGTAATTTTTAAAAATCCGTCCTTATCAAATTCTCCTATATCGCCCGTATGCAGCCACTTATCTTTGATTACGGCATCGGTTTCTTTTTTATTTTTATAATATCCCTGCATTACACCGTCTCCTCTCGTAAGAATCTCGCCATCAGGAGCTATTTTTACTTCAACGCCGGGAAGAGGTTTGCCAACTGTTCCAAATTTGTAATCGTCTATTCTGTTAACTGCAATAACCGGAGAAGTTTCTGTTAAACCGTAACCTTCAAGAACAGGAATTCCGATCGCTTCGAAGAATTCTCCTAATTCTAATGAAAGAGCAGCACCACCCGAAATAAAAAATCTGAGTCTGCTGCCTGTTTTTTCTTTTATCTTTTTAAATACAAGCGCATCGGCTAATTTGTATTGAGTAGATAAGAAAGGTGAAAGTTTATTCTTCTTTTTTGAAGCTGCATATTTTTTGCCTTTCTCAACTGCCCAATAAAAAATTTTTTGTTTTGTTGAGCTCTGATTGTTTACATTCTTAATGATTTTCGAATGAATCCTTTCGAACAATCTTGGAACTGACATCATTAAAGTAGGTTCAACTTCAAGAAGATTTTGAGAAACTGTTTCTATACTTTCTGCAAAAGCAAGAGTAGAGCCTGCCGTAAAGCAAGTATAATAGCCAGCCATTCTTTCAAAAATGTGGCACAATGGAAGAAAGGAAAGGAAAATATCTTTGTCATCAATCGGAAATGAATTTAAAGCAGCTCTTACATTTGAAAGAATATTTTTGTGAGTCAGCATTACACCTTTCGGTTCACCTGTTGTCCCGGAAGTATAAATTATTGTGCAAAGATCATCTTCGCTAATATTTTTTTTACTTTCAGCTAAATAATTGGGATGATTAGTTTTATAAATCTCTCCCATTTCCTGAACATTTTTAAATGTATATAATGCTGAAACATCTTCCGGCATATCACTTCCATTCATAACAATTGTAAACTGAAGACTTTTAACTTTGTCTCTTATCTTTAATATTTTGTTCAACTGGAATTTATTTGAAACAATAACTCCCTTTGAATCTGAATTTGCAAGAATAAACTCAATTGAATCGGCAGTAAGAGAAGGATAAATCGGAACATCGATTCCGCCGAGGTTAAGAATTGCCATATCGGAATAAACCCATTCCGGTCGGTTCTCAGCAATGATCGCAACTTTGCCTTCGGTCTTTAACCCGAGAGCAGCTAAACCAAAAGCAAAGCTGTCGGTCTCTTTCTTAAATTCAGAATAGGATATTCCTTCATACTTCCCATCAACTTTTCTTTTCATCAAAGGCTTGTCGGTTTTGTTTCCGAAGTCCTCAGTCAGGTATTCGAAAAGTTTAGGAATAGTTTTACAAGAAAGAGCTTTGTTCATATAGTTATTGGATAATGATTAAGGAAATTATAATTTACAGTAAAAAGTTGCAATAAATTACATTTTTGTAGTGATACTAATTTGGGCTTATTAACTTTGATTTTAATTTATCTTCATTATTATTAATCCATTCCCAGGCCCATTCATTTATAGCAATTTCTGACTCAAAAGGAGGAACCGCATATGTTAGACAACGTAGGACCCCATTTCTTATAAGAATTTTAATATCAGAATCATACTTTAGTTTTAAAACTTTTCTTTTTTTACTAAAAAAGCTCATTAAAACACTTGCTTCGGCTGGAGATAGATTATTCACAATCTTTTCGTTATCAGTTAATTGTCTATCATCGTTCTTTAAATCAACTTTTTGTTTTTCTATTTTGCTACTGGATGTGTCAGAGAAGGTTTTAAGATAAAGCAATGTTGTTATCAGTAGTAATATTATTGTCAAAAATATTGTCAGTTGCCATTTATATG
>CAZUOC010000419.1:0-2927 GCA_964622335.1 uncultured Ignavibacteriaceae bacterium | reverse complement strand
TTTACAATTCCTTCATTTGTAATAAAGATATTTGCAGGCTTTATATCTCTGTGAACTATTCCTTTCTCGTGTGCTTTATTTAAACCTTCAGCTATTTGTAGTATAATTTTAATTGCTTCAACACTATCAAGTGCCCCCATTGCAATTTTACTCTTTAATGTTTCTCCATCATAATAATCCATTGCTATAAAGAGTAATCCATCAGGTGTTTCATCAATCTCGTGGATAGTGCAGATGTTATTGTGTTGAAGTGAAGAAGCAGCTTGTGCTTCGTTAATAAATCTTCGTTTTGATTCTTCATCCTGAGTAAATGATTCGGGCAAGATTTTAAGAGCAACAGTTCTTTTGAGTTTTAAATCCTCAGCCTTATAGATTATTCCCATTCCGCCTTCGCCGAGCTTCTGAAGGATTCTGTAGTGAGAGATTATCTGACCTATCATACTCCCCTCCTCTTATTTTTTATAAGTAGACAGAAGGAAGAGAATTAAATTGGAGGTATTTCAGCTACTTGTAAAAAGAAACGTATAAATAAAAACGGAAATATTCAATAAGGGATAAAAGCTAAATCTAATTTGTTTTGGAACTTAATTAGAAA
Organism: uncultured Ignavibacteriaceae bacterium; assembly: GCA_964622335.1. Lineage (GTDB taxonomy): Bacteria > Bacteroidota > Ignavibacteria > Ignavibacteriales > Ignavibacteriaceae > RBG-16-34-14. The sequence goes on along the minus strand of CAZUOC010000419.1, from coordinate 2,332 downwards.
GACGTTCCCAGACCGAAAATAAATTCTGTATTTCCAAATTCATCAAAAGCAAGCTCAATTCTTGCTAAATTATAAGGAAGCAGCAGTAAAGATAATCCGGCACCATATCCTTTATCAAAATCTCTTAATCTTATTGGCTCACCTCTGAATTGAGTCGTACCTATGTCTGCAAACAATTCTGCATAAAGTGCCAATCTGAAGGAAAGAAGCTCTCTCGGCAAAATAGGAACAAAATCCAGACTTACATTAATGTCTCTTATTATTGGATGATTAATTTCAATTGAACCAAGATAATAATTGTTCCCTTCTCTTTCGGTGCTGAAGTGTCCTCTTACAGCTTCATCATAACCAAGATATGAGTAATCATAAAATGGAATAAGTTTTCCTGCAGTTTGTCTTGTTGTCAATCTTATTTTACCACCCAGGTCCCCAACAAGCTTCCAATATTCTCTTAAGTCGATTTTAAAAACTCTGTAATCAATGTCATTGAATCCAAGCCCTTTGAACTGCATATTATAGGAAAAGAATGTCCCTTCTCTAGGAAATTGAATAAGATCGCGTGTGTCATAATTATAAGTGAAACCAAGACTAACAGACTTATCTATCCTGTTATCTGAAGCAGTTATACCTTTAAAATATTCAGGCGACTCATAATAATTATACCCGAAATCAATGCCTGCCCAATTAAAAGTATTAAACCTGTATCCAAGGCCCACTAAGTCGGTAACATATGTGTAGTCAAAATCGTTTCCATAAATTGCTTTAGCAATCTCACTCTTGTTTCTCGTAGTTCCGTATGCAACAGCAGCATTAAAAAAGAAGTTGCTCTTATAAATGATTGAGGGTTTATAGTATCTGAGGGAAAATGCCGGATCGTATCCTAATTTTATTTTACCCTCCAATGTTTCATTTCTTCCTCTAAAATTCTTTATAAAAACGACAAGTCCATAAGAAAGTTTATTCCAGTCACCGTGCTGTAATTCAGCAAACGGTATGGGATATATGTACCAGCTTTCTTCAACAATTATATTAAGAATATTTTTCCCATTTTCTTTTTCAGTTTTAAGCACAACTTTGTTGAATATCCCTAAACTGAAAATACGTTCTTTATTGTAATTTAGAATTTGTGAAGTAACTGTATCTCCAATTCCAAATGTAAGTTCACGAAGGATAATAAATTCTTCGGTAATATTATTTCCTGTTATTTTTATAGAATCTATTACTTGAGGAAAATTATTACTGTCTGAAGAGTCGGCAATAGTTTGACTAAACGCGTTTACGGGATAATAAAAAAGTAGTAAAGTGAATATTAAAGTTCGAGTCAAAATAAAAACTAATTTATTAATTGAAAATTATGAAATGAGATTGCTGTAAAGATACCGCATCAATTACTTTTATGAAATCGATTCTTCGACATAATCAGTAATAAGATTACAACTGCAAATTAAATTCCTATCACCATAAGCACTATTTATTCTTCCAACACTCGCCCAGAATTTATGCTGCTTATTACCTAATGGATAAGCAGCTTTTTGCCTCGAATAGGGATGATTCCAGATGTTCTTTGTAACTTCTTCTAAAGTATGCGGAGAATTTTTTAAAAGATTATCAGTTATATCCGTAGTACCGTTTTCTATTTCTCTTATTTCTTGCCTGATTGATAAAAGCGCTTCGCAAAACATATCCAGTTCTGTTTTTGATTCGCTCTCTGTTGGCTCAACCATTAATGTTCCTGCAACAGGAAAAGAAACAGTCGGTGCATGATATCCATAATCCATAAGCCTTTTAGCTATATCTTCAACTTCAATATTTGCAGAGGTTTTAAATTGACGCATATCAAAAATTAATTCGTGCGCAACTCTCCCGTTTAATCCCGTGTAAAGAACTTTAAATTGTGATTCGAGCTTTGCTTTAATATAATTCGCATTTAATATTGCTGTTTCAGAGGCTTTTGACAAGCCTGTTTCTCCCATCATTTTAATATAAGCATAAGAAATTATGAGAATGCTTGGGCTTCCCCATGGTGCAGATGAAACGGCATTTATTCCCTGTTTATGTTTTAACTCAACCACTGAGTGTTTTGGTAAAAAAGAGACAAGATGTTGCTTTACTGCAATAGGCCCCATTCCAGGTCCACCGCCGCCATGTGGAATGCAAAATGTTTTGTGAAGATTAAGATGACAAACATCTGCACCAATTTTTGCAGGACTCATTAATCCAACCTGTGCATTCATATTAGCGCCATCCATATAAACAAGTCCGCCATTTTTATGAATTATATCGCACATTTCGAGAATACTTTCTTCAAACACCCCGTGAGTCGATGGATAAG
>CAZUOC010000418.1:0-2927 GCA_964622335.1 uncultured Ignavibacteriaceae bacterium | reverse complement strand
GAAAATCTTCCTTTAAAACTACAGGTTTAAAATCTTCTTGTATTGCTTTCTTTTCTTTAAGAAGAACAAAATAATTTGAACCGAATTTTCGATAAGAAAGGTTATGTCCATATAGAATTTTCTTAATGGCACTTTCCGGCGAACTACTTTCAATTCTACAAGTGATATTTATATTTTTTACCAGATCATCATTATAAATAAAATTGATTCCGAATTTTGTTTTTAATTCATCAAGAACAGAACGCAGACGTTGTTTGTTGCATTCTAAGTTAATTCTTTCATACTTAGGTTGTGCAAAAGTCTGTATAGAAAAAAGAATTGCAATATTTAATATTATCCATTTTGCTAACATAGCCTCTGCTTCAAAACCTGATTTTATAACGAGTCTACTACTTCAAAAGAAATTCCGGGATAATTATCGTCAATAAATTTTCTGATTTTACTAAGTAATTTTTCTCTTCCAGCTTTTTCTTCTGAGCTATAAACAATCGAATCATTTATATACAGGATGTCTTCTTTAAGAGCATTTTTTAGTAGAGCTTTTACTTTTAGTATGTCACTATAATCCTGGAAACGTTGAATAAAATCATGATAAAGAAGAAAAGAAAGGGGCCACGTGTCCCAGTCATTTTTCCATTCTGCCGATAAATCAGATTTAATTACCTGCTGAACATAGAAATTGAAATTCATTACATCAGTCATGTTTTTTACAAATTCATTATGCCAGTTAAGAATATTGTCTTCAATTTCATTTTTTTCAGCACGATTATTTCCCGTTATAAAATAATTCAGTTGTCTGATTCTTTCATAATAATTCAGTACGGCTGTAACATAATTTTTTGCGTCCCAGGCTTGCCCGGATAAATCATACTTTACAGTTATTTGCATCCTTGAATAAACAGGTTTGTTATTCCTGAGTGCCGGGTTGAATAACATATTTTTACAAAATCTCACTGCTGCGCTATCCAGAATATCGGAACCGGAAGATACAGCTATAGCAGCGTCTTTAACATTGCCCGTTTCAGTAATAACCATAATAACTTTGGCGTTGCCGGTGTAAGAATTTTCCTGGGCGCTTTTAGGATAAAGCAACCTCGGCTGATCTTTTAAGGAAGGTGGGGTAAAGTTTTGCCGTGATAGATCTAAATTTCCTGCACACGACATAAAAATGAACGACAATATTAGAATTATATATTTATACATTTTATTTTCCTCCCCTCTTATTTCAGTAGATTCAACAAATCATAAGAGATTATTTTTTAATAACACCATTGGATTTAATTATATATCCATCATTTTGTTTTTCAAAATCAATATCGAGTGCACTACAAATCATACTCAATAGAGTATCTATTTCCTGGTGATTAAAAGAACCTGTCAGTGTATAATTTTTAAGATCATCATTTTGAATGGTTATTTTTGTTTCATAAAATCTTTCCAACTCATCAACAATTTCTGTTAGTTTAGTCTGATTAAATTCAAGCTTACCATCAATCCAGCTAAGTACATACGGAGCCATTTCCTTAGGTAAAGCAGGGGGTTGATCCTTAATTACGCTGCTAAACTGACCTTTTGATAATTCAACTGATTCATCGGTTAATTTATTTTGCTTTACATTAACCTTTCCTTCTTTCACAAAAACTTCCGTCTTTTTTCCATAAGAACGTACGTTAAACTTTGTACCCAAGACAGTAGTTTTTGCATTCTCTGTTTTTACTATAAACGGACGACCGTCTTTAGTAACAGAAAAAAATGCTTCCCCTTTTAAATTTACTTCGCGCGTGGTTTCATCAAAGTTATCTAAAAACTTTATCTCGCTATTGCTGTTTAATAATACTACAGAGCCATCCGGTAATTGTGCTTCCTTATGTTCCTTACTAATAGTTGCTATTGTTTTTATTTGCGCCGTATGCTCTTTGTTGTTTACTATATAAACGCTAACAACCAAAAGAAGAATTGCAATTATTCCAGCAAATGCAGGTTTAAATTTCATTTTGATAGAAGAATATTTCCTCAGAGGTGAATTATTTTCTAACCTTCTGTTTAAAGCAAGCCATTCGGTTTCCGTATTGGGAATAAAAATCTCATCAGGGGTTGTTTTAATCCAAATATTTTTAATTCGTTTAAACTCTTTTCTATTTTCATCAGCTTCATTTAACCAGGAATCCAATATTTTCTTTTCAGATTCATTAATGTTACCTGTAATTTCTTTAATACAAAGTTCCCGATATTGTTTATTCATAAAATTCCTTCATACGGTTTCTATTTAATTTCTTTAGTGATTGGCACATCATACAAATTCCTTCCTACTCAATAATACAGTTGAGTAGAGAAAAACCCTACTTCTATTCATTCAGAATTTTTCTAAGGATACCGAATGCTTTTGACATCCTTTTTTCTACTGTTTTAATAGAAATGTTGCATATTTCAGCAATCTCAGAATATTTGTACCCTTCAAGTCTGCTTAGTATGTAAACAACCTTCAGTTTTTCGTGAAGTTGACTAACTGCATTTTGTACATCCATTTTCATATCAGGATCACTTTCATTATTCAAAATTTTTTGATCACTAATATGTTCAAAGGAAGTTATTTGCGATGAATGCAACTTGCTATAATTTATGATTGAATTGTTAAGAGATTTATAAAGATATGCTTTAATAGATTTGGCGGGATTTAGCTTTTCTCTTCTTAACCATAGTTTAAAAAATAAATCCTGGACAAGATCCGCAGTTATTTGGCTTGAGTGTAACCGGTACAAAGCGAAGCGAAACAGCATTTTATAATATTTATAATACAGTTGCTTAAAAGCTTCCCTATCACCTTGCCTGATTGCTTTTATTAACTCATCATCTTCTGGTTTAGAATCTTTAATTTTTAACATTTGAGAAACCAAACCCTACTAAGTTTGTTTTCCTTTATTTCAGGT
>CAZUOC010000417.1:0-2938 GCA_964622335.1 uncultured Ignavibacteriaceae bacterium | reverse complement strand
CGGCTCATACGCCATCGACATCGTTTTCTCCGTTCCCACGCCTTCGCCGCCTCCGTCAACGGCGCCGACGGCCACGCCGGTCAAGACCGCCACTGCCACGCCCACACCAACCATTCCGCCGACGAGCACCCCGACGCCTTTCGGCTATGAGACGCCACCGCCCTCGCCGAGCCCGGCCACCACCCCGACTCTTCCGCCCACCCGCACGCCGACGCCTTTCGCCTATAAGACGCCGACGCCCACGCCCCATGTCACCGACCGAGCGTACCACCTCGACTATTCCACCTACCTGGGGGGAAGCGACCGTAACTATGGACGGGACGTCGCCGTCGAGAACGGGGAGGCCTATCTCACCGGCTACACCCGCTCGGACGACTTCCCGACCGTCAACCCCTTCCAAGGAGCCTTCGGCGGCGGCACCTACGACGTCTTCGCCAGCAAGTTATCCTCGGACGGCGCGAGCCTCATCTATTCCACCTACCTGGGCGGGAGCGGGAACGACTACGGTTACGCCCTGGCCGTCGCGAGCGGGGAGGCGTATCTCACCGGCTCTACCGCTTCAGGCGACTTCCCGACCGCCAACGCCTACCAGGCGGCCTACGGCGGGGGCTCCGGCGACGCTTTTGTCGCCCGGCTCTCCTCGGACGGCGCGAGCCTCCTCTATTCCAGCTACCTCGGGGGCATCGACTCCGAGCAGGCGTGGGCCGTCGCCGTCGAAGGGGGCACGGCCTACCTCGTCGGCAAGACCGCCTCGGCCGACTTCCCGACCGCCAACGCCTACCAAGCGGCCTATGGCGGGGGCTCCGGCGACGGTTTCGTCGCCGCCATCGCCCCTGACGGCGCGAGCCTTTTCTATTCGACCTACCTGGGAGGGTCCGATGTCGAGGATATGCAGGGGGTCGCCGTTGAGAGCGGCCTGGCGTACATCAGCGGCCACTCGGTCTCGGACGACTTTCCGACCGTCAACCCCTATCAGGCGAGCCATGCCGGCGGCTACGACATCACCGTCAGCAAGTTCTCCTCGGACGGATCAAGCCTCATTTACTCCACCTACATCGGCGGCGCGGGCCTCGCGGGGGATCTGGGGCGGTCCATCGCCGTCGAGAGCGGGGAGGCCTACGTCTTCGGCGACACTTACGTGGACGACTTTCCGACCGTCAACCCCTATCAGGCGGCCCTCCTCGGCACCCACGACGCCGTCGCCGTCAAACTCTCTTCCGACGGTTCGAGCCTCCTCTATTCCACCTACTTCGGCGGGAACGGGCAAGAGTTTGCGCGGAACATCTCGGTCGTGAGCGGGAAGGCCTACGTCTGCGGCAATACCACCTCCGGCGACTTCCCGACCGTGGACCCCTACCAGGGGTCCATCGGGGGCACTCAGGACGGCTACGTCGCCATCTTCGGGGAGTCCGGTTCGACCCTCTTCTATTCCACCTATCTCGGCGGGTCCGGCAGTGATGACGTCTACGGCCTCCGCGTCGAGGACGGATTACCGTACGTCGCCGGCGTCACCAGTTCCGCCGACTTCCCGACCGTGAACCCCTACCAGGCTTCCGAGGGCGGCGGGGGTTACAGCGCCTTCTGCGCCCGGTTCGATTTCCACGGGGATACCTTCGAGTACCCGCTTGCCGTCTCGCTGGACTACAGCGGGAGCGGCAACACGATCGGTGGGTACCTGAACGATTACGAGGTGTACAGCTGCGTGAAGAGCCTGACCGAGACCGGTCCGGACGCCGTCTATTCCTTCACGCTCGCCGCTGCCGGGACGCTGACGGTCGACCTCACCGACCTCTCCGCCGACCTCGACCTCTTCCTCTGCGACGGGCCGAGCGAAAACGACTGCGTCGATTTCAGCATTAACTCGGGGACGGCGGACGAGCATATCGCCTATACCGCGGCCGCCGGGACCTACTACGTCGTGGTGGACGGATACTCCGGCGCGTCCGGCTCATACGCCATCGACATCGTTTTCTCCGTTCCCACGCCTTCGCCGCCTCCGACCGTGCCGCCGACGAGCACACCAACGCCGCCTCCGACCGTGCCGCCGACACAAACCCCGACGCCACCTCCGACAGTGCCGCCGACACGAACCCCGACGCCGACGCCGACGCCAACGGTTACACCCACGCCTTCCGTGACGCCGACACCATCAGTGACGCCGACGCCATCGGCGACTCCGACACCTTCAGTTACACCGACACCGATCACGCCAACACCTTCTGTAACACCGACACCTTCGCCCAGCGTCACGCCCACGCCTTCGGTGACCCCGACGCCTTCGGTTACACCCACGCCGTCAGTTACGCCCACGCCCTCTGTTACCCCCACACCATCGGTTACGCCGACGCCTTCGGTTACACCTACGCCCTCGGTCACGCCTACTCCCTCAGTGACACCGACACCGAGCGTTACTCCCACGACGTCCGTGACGCCGACACCTTCGGTTACACCGACACCCGACTACTGTACGGCTCCCCTGCTGCTGGCCAACCTGGAAGACATGTGGCTGGCCCAGACCAGGTCTTCCGCCGCCGACGGGTGGTATTACCGGGTGGTGAAGGCGGAGCCTCTCTCGGATGTGTACGGGGAGATATACGACAGCACCGACAGTTTCAGCGACCAGTCGTCTTATCCCTCCTATCCGGCGGCGCTCCGGATCACCCGGGACAGCGAGGATGTGAACATTATCGAAGGGGATTACCTGATGGCAACCTTTGACGGGGGAACCGAGGTAAGGATTTACCCGCCGCCTCTCAGCGGGGATATCGACGTCTATTACTATATCGGGGAAGACGGCTCCACCTACGTCGATCTGGAGCTCTGTCAGGCGGCCAAGCTGGTCCCTACGCCGACACCATCGGTTACGCCGACACCATCGGTTACGCCGACACCCTCGGTGACACCGACGCCTTCGGTCACGCCGACACCATCGGTGACT
>CAZUOC010000416.1:0-2939 GCA_964622335.1 uncultured Ignavibacteriaceae bacterium | reverse complement strand
AGGATTTAATGCAAGCAAAACTTCTTTTATATCTTCAGAATTAAATCTTTGAATAAGTTCTTTTATCTTTAAAGAGTCCGGACCAATTCCCGCTAAAGGAGAAAGAACACCGCCAAGAACATGATATAAACCATTATATTCATTAGTTCTTTCGATTGCAATTACGTCACTTGCTTCTTCAACAACACAAATTATTGATTTATCTCTTTTCTGGCTCATACAAACCTGGCATAATTCACCTTCTGCAAGATTAAAACATCGTGAGCAAAGTCTCAGTTTTGATTTTAATTCAGTTAGAGATTTTATGAAATGGTCGACTGACTCTTTATTACTTTTCAAAATAAATAGAGCCAATCTTAGTGCGGTCTTTTTCCCAATGCCCGGCAGTTTATTTAATTCTTCTATTGCAACTTGTAACGGTTGAGCTATCTGCAATTTTACATTCCTGGTATGTTAAAACCTGGAGGCAACATTCCCTTTGTCGCTTTTGAAAGTTCATCTTCAGCAAGTTTGGTTGCAGATTGGATTGCCTTGTTTACAGCAGCAACTACCAGGTCTTCCAGTATTTCTTTTTCTTCAGCTTTAATTACCGAGGGATCAATTTCAATTGAAATAATTTCTTTATGACCGTTTGCTGTTGCTTTTATCATTCCTCCACCAGCTTCCTCAGAAACCGTCATATTTCCCAATTCTCCCTGAATTTTCTGCATTTCTGACTGTAATTTCTGAATTTGTTTCAACATGCCCGGCATTCCACCTTTCATAAAATCCTCCTTATTTCAATTATATGGTGTTGTAAACTCTTTTAATTTTTGCGTAAATATAATATATTATTAAGACTTAAAACACTTAGTTAATTCATAGATAAATTTACAGCATAGATAAGCTTGACCACAAAATCCGACAATAATAATTTCTTAACCGGAGAATTAATTTCAAAAGATTTTCCTTTAGACGGCAATAACTATTTGCTGATCGAATATCCTGATTTTATAATTGATGAAAGAAAAAAGAAGATACGTGCAAAAGGTCTTGGTGAAAAATTCGCATCAATCAACTCTTTTTTCATGGATTATCTGAAAGAATACCACATTCCTTCCTCTTTTGTTAAAAATCATTCGAAGTCGGTTCTTAAGCATATGAGTTTCGATAAATTAAATTTCTATTTAAAAATCTTAAATGTAGTAGATAAAAGAACTGCAAAAATATTTACTAAAAAAGAATATGAATTATTGAACGTTCCCATTTTTGAATATCACTTTGACAACGGAAAAGATTCATTGGTTTCAGGGAGCCATCTCATTGCATTTGATTTTTGTAATTACGAAGATCTTAAACTGATTGGAAGAATTTGTTCTAAAGTTAACGCCGTGTTAAAATCATTTTTTGAAAGAAGAAATGAAGTTCTCGCAGAGGTTAAATGTTATTTTGGTAAGAATGAAGATAAGCTTTATGTAATTGAAGATTTTACTCCGCGAAGCATCAAAACAATTCCCATTGAAAGAAACAACAAAACATTGGACCCGTACAAAATAACAACTCCAAACCAGCTTCGTAAGTACACGGATCATTTACTCAAACTTACGAGCACCTGACAATGTTTACCCGGTATGGATATACAACGATCGGGATAACGGCTATAATTTTTTTTATTGGTCTCTCCTTAAGTTTTTTTACTAACAGTAATGCTCTTAAACTTGTCTTAATAATTATCCCGCTTTTTTTTCTTATCTTTTCGCTTAATTTTTTCAGAGATCCTGAAAGGACACCGCCGCAGGAAGATAATGTTGTTGTATCTCCCGCCGACGGAAGAGTTTTATTTGTTAAAGAAGTGCTTGATAATAAATATATAAATGTCAGGGCGAAACAGGTATCAATATTTATGTCTCCTTTAGATGTTCATGTAAACCGTATTCCGATTGATGGAAAAACAGAATATGTAAAATATTTTAAGGGAGATTTTATTGCAGCCTTTGAGGATAAAGCTTCTGAAAAAAATGAACGAGCCGAATTTGGAATAATGAGCAAATACGGAAAAGTTTTTTTTACACAGGTTGCGGGTTACATTGCAAGAAGGATAATCTATAAAATTAAAGAAGGTGATGAAGTAAAAATTGGTGATAGGTTTGGAATGATAAAATTTGGTAGTCGCGTAGATGTTGTTGTTCCTGAAAACTGGGAAGTTGAAGTTAAAAAAGATGATCGAGTGGTTGCGGGTGAAACTGTTTTATTCAAAAATAACAAAAGATAAATGCCGCGTTTCAGAGTTACACGTTCAATAATACCCAACCTTTTTACTGCAATGAATATGTTTGCAGGGTTTTTTTCAATTCTTAATTCAAGTCAGGGTGAATACCTTTATGCAGCCTGGTTAATAATAATAGCTGCAATTTTTGATGCACTGGACGGAGCCGTTGCTCGTTTAACCAAATCAAGCAGTGAAATTGGTGTAGAACTAGATTCACTCTCAGATATTGTAAGCTTCGGTGCTGCGCCGGCAATTCTTTTATATCAAAGTCATCTTTATACTTACAATACTGCCGGAGTACTTATTGCAGCCTTATTACTTCTTGCCGGCGGATTCAGATTGGCTAGATTTAATGTTCAACTTGTTGGTTTCGAAAAAAGTGTCTTTAAAGGACTTCCAATTCCTATTGCTGCTCTAACAGTTTCTTCATTCGTACTGAATTATTATGAAATGCCGCAAGGTTTCATTCCTCCTTCCGAACAAATTATAATACCGCTTGTCGTTGTTCTTTCAATTCTTATGGTGAGCAAAATAAAATATGATACAATCCCAAAACCAAGCAAAGAGAACTTCAAAGAGAAACCGTATCAATTCATTTTTATCATCCTTGCAATTATAGCTGCATTTATAACCTCCGGTAAAGCAATCTTCTTCATTTTTGTTTTGATTATTCTATTTGGTATTTTTAGAC
>CAZUOC010000415.1:0-2940 GCA_964622335.1 uncultured Ignavibacteriaceae bacterium | reverse complement strand
TTGCCGGAGACGGGCCGTTGGCGGGAAGTGCATCGGGAGGAGAAGCGAAAGTGAAGCAGAAAGCGCACATCGTCTTCCTATTACTATCGATCCTTGCGGCAACATCGCTTGGACTCGCTGCGCAAACTGGTGGCACATATGCCGACGGCTATACCGATGGTGCTGCGGCCGTCGTACAGGACATGAAGAGCGTTAAGTTTTTCGAGGTCTTTGCTTCAGTCCAGAGTGTAGCCGTCCCGGCCTGGAGGTTGACGGCCATTCGCTCTCAATCAACCGCCTACCAGCAAGGATTCGTCGCTGGCTATAACGACAATTACTCCAGTGCCGTGTGGCAATCTCGAGGCTATAGGCGGCAATTGGCACTTTACACGCTTCTGACCTTCGTGATTGGCGGAGCCTTGCTTATCGGCTTCTGGATGGTGTTGTAGGAAAGCTATCGGGGACTTCTACCGTATCCTAATCTTCGCCATGGACACTGGACCTTAGTAGAACAGCGATATTCCGATACGCGGGATGAAGTAGTACAGAAGGCCAAAATCAATAACCAAGTACTGGTCTCCTCCACCTACAGGTATGGCGTAACAAGTTCCAATCTCTATATATGGTATGATGAGTAATAGCGTTCCCCATCCCGTGTAGCTGTTGAATCTAGCTGGCTGTAATCCACCATTAACTGTGAAATGCCGTGTGCTGAAGCCCAATGCTAGATTGAAGCCACTGACATCTGTTAGCTGGTTTGCTTCGTCATAGTGCAGCGTGCCAAATGCGGGGATTTCAAAACCAAGTACATGTTCGGGTTGTGTGCTGCCTAGCGCAATACTTGACAGCGCCGCTACGATCGACAGCATTGCCACACTGTTTGTTGTCCACCCTTTCATGGAGTATCACCTCCTTATGCAGTGACTAGAACAACACGCACCACTTATTCAGAATACAAGCTTATGCTCAAGGCGTCGATTTCCGGTATCGTCACTTGTTGACCGAGTATGGCCGTATACGTCTTTAGCCCCTTGACTTTGCCACATAAGTCAATGATGTCCCCTTCCAGAAAACGAGGGCCATCGTAATTCACCCAAAGAACATCGCCTGTATATCCGAAGTATGTGTTCTGTTCAGTCGCTACGCGCCACACGTATCCGCCAAACAGTTGTTCTTGAACCTGAATGATCTTGCCACGGAAATACACAACATCGCCTACATAGGATTCGTTGTTGCGAAAAACATCATCGTAGGCGACTTCCGAAGCAACATACACATCCTGCGATCCATTTCTACTTGCTCCACTATCGTCGGTGACTGTCAACTGAACGTTGTAGGCGCCAATGTTGTTGTAGGTGTGAGTAGCCGTAATACCTGACCAGCTACCACCATCACCAAAGCTCCACACATATGAGACGATAGAACCATCTGAATCGGAAGATGCTGAGGCATCGAAGGAAACCACCAGCGGAGACTTGCCGCAAGATGGAGTGCATGTGAAACTTGCCACAGGCTGAGAATTTAGAAGTGCACATCCGGTAAGCAATACCAGTACGGCCATTCCTAGAACGATTGTTGCTTCGCTTATCCTGGCTTTGGTTTCGATGTAGCATTCCTCCATTCTTACCGAGAAGATCAACTCCCCATGGCAACCGCCAAGCTATTTGGCTAAAGATACGTTGCAGTTTACCAGGTATAGGTTGTTATCTCATAGATATCGAGTGTCTTCACACTCTCTGAGTCCCAGATATACAAAGTGAAAGCAAATGTCCCGTTTGGCAAGACGTCAGACACCATATCTGACGTCGTGTCTAGTTGGACACCAACGTTATTCAAAAGGCGGCCCTTTATGAAGACTGTGTCAATGGTGCTTGTTGTGATATTCTTGGCTTGACCAACTAACTTATCGTACAACGTGTGCTCCTCAATTGTGTAATTAAGTATGTCTATTTCTGATTCTAACGCAGTAATAACAACGTCAATTTGAGACGGAGTGGGCGTAGGTGTCTGAACTATAACGCTGTGTGTGACGGTGCCTGTTGCCCCATGATTATCGCTAACAGTAAGTCGCGCGGTATATGTACCGCTGCTAGTGTAAGTATGACTTGCGGTAACCCCTGACGCACTCCCACCGTCTCCGAAGTCCCAAACATACGAAGTGATAGAACCATCAGAATCGTAGGACCCGGAAGCGTTGAACGATACGTTTAGTGATGCCTCTCCAGATGATGGGGTTCGAGTAAAGCTCGCTACGGGAGGAGAATTAGAGGGGGGTGGCGTTACTGAAACCACATGAGTGTCCGTTGCTTGGGCACCACCATCGTCGGTTACTGTCAGCGTTATGGTATAAGTGCGGTTGCTAGTCGTTGCATACGTGTGAGAGGTCGTCACGCCTGTTCCGTTGCTTCCATCTCCGAATATCCATTGATAAGAGACAATTGTGCCGTCCGAATCGTGTGACGATGAAGCGTTGAAGGAGACTGTTAGTGGAGACTGCCCAGAAGACGGATTACACATAAAACTGGCCACAGGAGAAAGGTTCCCACACCCGGTGAGTAATACCAGTACAAGCATTCCCAGAATAACTGTTGCCGCAGTTCGCTTAGCTTTCATGGAGTCACCTTCTCTCATTCTACATATTCATGATTTTCCAGACTAGCGGGTTTCGCAATAGGATTCTCAATCCAACTCCATCCCTTACTGACGGTAAAGAGAAACCGGTCCTACTGTTATGCCGTCAATGCTTAGCGAGTAATTCAAGGAGTTTGCTGTGAGCTTAACGAACTGGTATACACTCGTTGCGGTTGTACCTTCATATGAGGTAGTAACAGTGACCGTGTATGACGTCGCAGTTGCAGTGTCATTCATGTCAGCCATCATTCGGTACACAGTGCTAAAGCTGACGGACGTAGAACCGACTTTGTATATGACGTCGTTCCCGGTAAACGTATAGTCGGCGAC
>CAZUOC010000414.1:0-2941 GCA_964622335.1 uncultured Ignavibacteriaceae bacterium | reverse complement strand
AGCATCTTTATAAGCAACCGCAATTATCTTATCGAGAATTTCTTCACTAATATTATTAAGCTTCTTGTCTTGCATAATCTTTTAATTCCTCTTGTAATTTTTTTCTTGCTCTCAACAGGTAAACTTTTACACTGTTAATCGGGATATCGAGCACCGAACTTATTTCTTTATACTTAAAACCTTCAATTTCATATAAGACGAAAACACTCTTTAGATTTTCCGGTAACTTTTGTACAGCGCTTTTTATTCTTTCTACAATAATATTTTGCTGTGTTCTCGTTTCCGGTTGATTTTCTTTATTGTTGTCCATTATTTTTTCTTGTGCGCTTTCGTTTTCATCAATATAAATTGATCTTTGTCTGGCTACTTGGTTTCTTCTTAGGTAATCGATGCAAAGATTATGAGTCGTTCTCATAATCCAGGAACCGGCAGCGGGAAGCTTAAACTTTCCCATGTTTTTCCATAACCTGATAAGAACTTCCTGTGTAACATCTTCGGCATCCATGCTGTTTTTGAGCATATAAACTGCATAACTGAATATTCTGTTTTTGTAACGATTAACAAGAGCCTTATAACCAATTGATTCCAGCATTTTAATCTAAAGACGGTTTAATTATTAAGAATGTTACTGTTTATTCATTTTACTTGCTAAGAATATGAAGAAACTTAACTAATTGAGATTAAAAGATGATAATTGATACAATTAACGGATGTATGGCAAATAATATTGCGAGAAAAAGGAGGGTTCGGTCTAACTGTTCAGATCAGGTTGTGGAAAGAGATTGAATTAAATCCTGTTTCAGGTCCCAAAGTTTTTTTGATAGTGAAACGTGATATGTATGAGGGAAAATTAGTCTTTTAACACCGGAATCGAGGCAGTCAATATCGTTTAATCTTACTTTTCTTATTTCTTCAATTGAAGGAAAATCATAAACAAGTTTTCCATCAACCAGAATATCAAAAAGTAATTTTTCAACTTTAGAAACATGATCCTTTGTTAATATTCTTTTCTTAGAAGCATCCATTGTATGGTGAAGATATATTTCATTTTCATCCTGCGGGTTTTCATCTGAGAGAGTAACAAGATCAGCAGTTGCTTTACCTGATTTATCGTAAACCCGCCAGACTTTTTTATTACCGGGATTAGGAATCTTTTCAATTGATTCTGAAATTTTCAGAGCTGGTTCCCATCCCCGATCCTCTTTTACCGAAACCAATTTGTAAACACCACCAAGAGCACTGTCTCCCGCAGAAGTAATCATCCTTGTTCCAACTCCGTAGATAAGTCGTTTTAATATTTTATCGGCATCCAATCCAAACTTAGGCGCTTCTTCTGTTATCTGGGTAATTATTTGCCAGATATTCATTTCATCAAGTTCATTTGAAAGGACAATACCGATTTCTTCAAGTCTCGCATCATTTAACATTTTAGCGGCTTGCAAACTAAGATATGCAAGATCGCCTGAGTCCAATCTTATTCCTAAAGGATGATGTCCTTTCTTCTTTAGTTTCTCAAAAACTTTTATTGCATTTGGTACTCCGCTTTCAAGTGTGTTGATAGTATCAACAAGGAGAATACAGTCATCAGGATAAAGATCTGCAAAAGCAGAGAATGCATCTTCTTCAGTCATTCCCATTGATATAAATAGTTGAACAAGGCTGTGCCCATGAGTTCCTTTTGGCGGATAACCAAGAACGTGCGAAATTCCCACATTGGAAGAGAAATCCGCTCCACCGATTAAAGCACCTCGCACACCGGCAATTGCACCTCTGTCCTGTGCTCTTCTTGCACCAAAATCAATGAGTAATTGTCTTCGTCCCATTTCTTTTATTCTGCAGGCTTTTGTTGCTATTAGTGTCTGGAAGTTAAGCATGTTTAACAAAGGCGTTTCTAAAATTTGTGCAATTGCAATTGGTCCCTGAACAATTGTTAAAGGAAGATGAGGATGAACAGTCCTTCCTTCTCCAATTGCACTAAGAGTTATGTTATTAAAATTTCCTTCCTTTCTTAACCAATCAAGAAAGTCATCCTGAAAGAGCTGGTCACCGCTTCTTGACTTTTGTGATTTTAATAATTCAATCTCTTTGTCTCCAAAAGAAGAATTTTGCATCCAGTCGAGAAGCCACTCGAGACCGGCATTTATGCAATAACCAGCTTTGTGCAATCCATAATCAGGGTAAGATCTGAAGAAATGATCGAACTGCACAATTTTATTGTGGACTCCCATTTTAAAGAAAAGCTGAGCCATTACAATCTGGTACTGGTCTGTAAAAAGAATTCCTTCGGAAATACTTTGATCAAATTTTTTCAGCAACTTTATCTCCTAAACATTATTAATAAGTATAAACATATTAAAAAATGATTAAATATAAATTCCTTGCTATTTGTAAATTAAAAAATGATTGCTTTAAACCCGAAATGTTCTTAGGTTAAGAACTTAACATATCATTTGCTTGTACAATTCGGAACCGACCTTGTTGAGGACAATGAAGCTAAAAATTTAATTTCCCAAATTAAAAAATAACAGAGGAGTCATTATGAACCTTGTAGAACGGGCAAAAAACATAATGTTCAATCCAAAGCAAGAATGGGAGGCAATTAAAGCAGAAAGTATTACCACAAAAGATCTTTATACAAAGTATGCAATGATACTTGCTGCAATTCCTGCTATCGCAGGTTTTATAGGATATACCATCTTCGGTTTGTCCTGGGGTTTAGGAACAATCAGGATCGCTGTATCAACTTCTATATTATGGGCTATTGTAACTTACGTTACAGGTTTAGCCGGCATATATATTATTTCTTTTATCGTCGATGCACTTGCTCCATCTTTTGGTTCAACAAAAGATATGACAGCATCGACAAAAGTGGTTGTTTATGCTTATACACCTGCATGGGTAGCAGGTATTTTTAATATTTTTGCTAAATCCGGAAGTGTTA
>CAZUOC010000413.1:0-2942 GCA_964622335.1 uncultured Ignavibacteriaceae bacterium | reverse complement strand
TCAAACCATTTTGAATAAATTACATAAGGGAATGTTGCCCCTGCTCCATTTAGTTTTAGCTGTGCAAAAGTATCGAGGTCAAAAGATCCAGATAATACTAATGCAACTAATACAAGCAAAAATATTTTCAGTTTCATAGTAACTCCTTTATTTATTTTATTTTTTAATCACGACAACTTTATATGATTAAACTTTCTGTTCTAAAATCCCCAGAAGAATGTAACTCTTGGAGTAACATCGCTATCATTTGCACCCTGAAGCGTGTGAACTTCAACTCCAGGCATAATACTTACGTGTGAATCAACTTTAAAGTCTAAGGCTGCTATAATTAAGCCTCGAGTATCATTTTTTGCAGTAGCATCAGTATTCGGATCATAAGTATCATAACGTCCAACTATGCCGATATCATCTGATAACAAAGCTTTAGCCCAGACTGAAAGACCAAAACTGCTTTGTGATGTAAGGGCTCCACCGTTTGCAGAAAAGTTATTCTGCTGGCTCTTTAAAAACCCTTCTAAACCTAATGCAAAAGTTTTTCCATGTTTGAAATTGACAAATGCTGCCGTAACGATAACAGAATTGTTTTTCATTTGTCCATCAGATGGATCTTGCACCTGAGGCATAGAATGAAAATCCCCGTAAACAGTAACCATAAAACTTTCGCCTGGAGTGAATTGCAACATTGTATAATATCTTCCATATTTATCAGTTTCAGGTTTGTTGCCTGAACCATCCCCAATCTTTAACCAGTATTTTACAGATCCTTTCTCATCAAATTTTCCTTTTAAATCAATACCAATATCTCTTGAAGAGACTATTCCGAAATAATCCATTATGGTTTTTTCCAATGAACGATAGCCCCATGCACCTTCTGATACATCGAAAGCAGGTGTTGGCGACATACCTACAACCAGATCTGATCCGTTAAAAATTCCTTTCCATTTCATCCATGCATCCTTAACAAAAACCCCTATGTTTGAACCATTGGTAATGGCAGATTCCATTCTGAATCTTGTAGAAAACTTGTCACTAATTGTATAATCAGTGGTAATATATATCCTTCTGAAGTTAAAACCATGTATATCCTTGTGTGCAGAATTTATTGCACTGATATTATAAAAATAGTCCCCGAACATTAAACCGCTGAACTTGACAGGTCCAACACTTCCCACTGCCTCTTTATCCTGCGCCATTGCATTTCCCAAGAAGAGAACTGCTAAAAGAAAGTATATTAAATTTTTCATAAGAAAATAACCTATAAGTGTTATTATTAAATAGTGATTTAAAAAACTGAAGTTGAAAATTTTAACTTCGACCGTGCTAATTTAGAATATAAGAGATGAGTTTATGTTAAGGCAGGTTTATATTAATGTTACCAAATTATTAACAGATAGAATTATTAAAGCTATTAGTTATAAATCTTTAAAATTAAAGCTTTACGCCTAAAACCTTAAAGCCTACGTTGGTATACAATGTTTTAACACTTTTAACAAATCTATAAAGTTCTCTTAACAATTCCTTAATATTAGTAGTTTAAGTTTCACACGTTTATTTCTGTTAAGATTGAGAAGGTAAATTTTATCCAGAAATAAATGTTCATCTCTCTCTATGTTCCCCTTCGACAGAAAGGATGTCAGAAATGGCATCCTTTTTTATTTATTCAAATATTAGGTAACATAAATTTAATCTTCTCTTAATATTATAATAAAATATGGAAATTAATTTTAGACTGAATTCAAGGAAGAAAAAGGATTAAAAATGAATTTTGAGAAAGAAATAGCAGTAAATTTTCCTATTGAAATTATTGAGAATAATGAATCGATAACCGGTCATGAAATAAAAAAGGAAAGGGAAATAATAGACAGGTTAAAGAGGCTCCATCTCCTTTCAGAAAAAAATAAAGAAAACGAATGGCACCAGGAATATTTCCTGATCTATAATTCTTATGTTCTGGAAAATTTATAATATAAGTTTAAAGGGGTTAAGTTTAAGGGGGCTAATAGTTAACTACTTTTTTCAGCTTGTCGTCAGTCTCTTTGTTTACTTTTTCAAATCCATCATGGAAAGAATTCCTGTGAATTATTATTGAGGAATTTGCCACAAGTTTATGTGTTTCCATCGTAATAATATTATGGCTTGTATTGATAAAATTAACCTGCAATTCATTCGGGAAATTTCCTTTTATAGTAGCACCGGCATTAAAAAATCTTATTTGTTCTCTGCTGTATTCAAAATTAGAATGCCAATGACCGTGCAGAACAACATCAACTTTATGTTCTTTAAAGGAGGCAATGATTCTCTTTTTCTTTTTAAGCTTCATTGTTTGTTTCTCGATTTTTTGCCAGAAGTCAGTAGCGAAACTATTCTTTTTTAACTTTATTCTATTAAAATGATGATGAACTAAAACTATCCGTTTTTGATTTTTTGAGGGGGAATCTTTAAGTAAGTTTTCGGTTTCGACTAGTTCTTTATCAGTAATTTTCCCATTGGAGCCGAAAGGATTTTTTACTTTTGAATAGCGCGCTATCGAGTTTAAGCCGATAAACTGAATATCGTTTAGTTCCTTTATAAAGGGGAAATAGCCGCCTTCATTTTTATTTATCCCGGAAAAAGTTTCAAAATAATAATCACCAAATTGCTTAACCATGTTTTCATAATTTACTTTGTTGCACTTTCCCGGGAAATTTAAAATATCTTCCGGTGTTTGTAACCCACCGAAAACATCGTGATTACCTATTACCAATGATAGTCTATCACTTCTTAAAATATCAAAAGATTTAAATAACTTTCTAAGTATTTCAAAATCCTTTGGAGTGGCGTTATCTGTTAAATCGCCTGTAATTACTATATGATCAACATTTTTCTGAATTATATATTTTAAAAGATGTTTTATGTTTTTCAGGTTGGAATTCTTAAAAAATGTGCTTAAATGTAAGTCCGAA
>CAZUOC010000412.1:0-2947 GCA_964622335.1 uncultured Ignavibacteriaceae bacterium | reverse complement strand
GCAAAACCTTCTCGACATGTTGAGAAAATACAGAACTTTATGAACGTTGTTACTTATTGTTTTCTTGGTCGCTTTTTTTTATTAGAAACAGTGTCCCCCCTATTATTAAGCACAAAGGGATAAAAGAGCATGGTAATAATTCCAACCAATTGCCACTCTCTGGCTTTGGACCCGAAAAAATTACATAAAGAAGAAATGACGCGACTGCATAAAGCAAAATCCCGACTATTTGCCTGCTCCCGACTAACCTGATCCCTCCATATATCAATCCAACTCCTATGCTTATAACGCCAACAATAACAATTAAATGTTTACTCTTTATAGAGTGGCTTTCACTAAGGGATATGCCAACTTCAAACAAAACCAACCAGGCACCGGCAAGAAAAATTATGCCGCCAAAGAATCTTTTCAGAAAAATCATAGCTAATCCTGGGGGAGGCGGGCCAGGTCGGTGTCTTTTCCGGCCAGGATGAGAATGTCGTCCTTATAGACAAGCGTGTCCGGCAGGGGGACGTTGACCATTTCCTCTTTTGCGTTGGCACCGTCCTCTGCGTGCTCGGCACGGGTGATTGCGACGAGGTTGACGTTATATTTCTGGCGAAGCTGGAGGTCCCTTACGGTCTTGCCGTCGAACTTGGTTGATGCCTTGACTCTTGCCAAGCTGTAGCCCGGTGCGAAATCCAGCCGGTCCTCGACGTGAGGCGCCAGCAGCTTGAACGCCCACCGCTGGGCGGACTCGATTTCAGGGTAAATTACCGCCGAGGCGCCCACCTTGGAAAACACTTCGCCGGCGATAGGGTCCTCGGCCCTTGTATAAATCACGGGAACGCCGAGCTGTTTTAGATTGACGACCGTCAGGACGGCCGCTTCGAAACCCCGCCCGCGGCCCTGGCCGATACTGACAATGGCAACGTCAACCTTATCCACGCCCTGCGCCCGAAGCGCCTGTTCATCGGTGCTGTCTAATCGAACTGCCAGGCTTACCAGGTCCCGCAGCGATTCGACGACCTCTTTATCCTTGTCCATGGCGATGACCTCTGCGCCGCTTTTAGCCAAATCGACGGCCAGCTTTGCGCCGAATCGTCCGAGTCCTATTACCGCAAAACGCTTCACGTTATATGCTCCTGCATAACAAGACCTTAGTACGTTGTCAGGGTGGTACAGTGCCCACCTTTTCAATCTGTCAGCCGACGATGACCACTTCTTCAGGATAATTATATCTGGCCGTCTTGATGTTGAATGTCATCGAGGCGAGCAGCGTCAATGGGCCCAGCCGGCCGATAAACATTACCGCAATGATAATAAGTTTCCCGACCGTTGTCAAAGCCGCAGTTTTACCTGTCGTCAGCCCGACTGTTCCCAGTGCCGAGGAGGTTTCGAACATCACATCCATAAGGGAAAAGCCGTTTCGGCTTTCGGTTATCGTGAGAGTGAAACCGGCGACAAATAAAATGATAAGGAACAGCATGGTTACGGTAATTGCCCGGCGAACGATTGAGAAGCCGACCGACCTTTTGAAGACCTGGACCTCACCGCGTTTGTTGAGCGTTGCGACTACGGCCATAATTATTACGGCCAGGGTTGTGATTTTGATGCCGCCTGCCGTGCCGCCCGGCGCTCCGCCGACGAACATCAGCAGCATCAAAATCAGCTTGCTCGACGCCGACAGCCCGTTTATGGCGACCGTATTGAAACCCGCCGTCCTTGCAGTTACCGACTGGAAAAACGCGCCTCGCCAGTCCCACAGCCCGCTGCCGGTGAGCTGTTCGAACAGCAGTATGGTCAACGTTCCGATGACTATGAGGATTAACGTTGTCATCAAAACGATTTTGCTTTGAAGCTGCATCTTTTTTGCAATGCCGCCGGCAAACAAGGTGGGGGCGCTGAATATCTTCCTTAATACGACCGTTATTCTACCGGTTGCCACAGCGGCAAGGTCAAAAAGGACGCTGAAGCCGAGCCCTCCCAGAATTATCAGCGGGACCATTACGACATAAACGGGCCAGCATCGGTTATAGCTGACCATACTGTCTTTGAAGAGGCCGAAGCCGGCGTTACAGAACGCACTTATCGAGTGAAAGATGCTGCAGTACCACTGTCGCTGGACGCTTGTAATTCTGCCGGGAACGTCGTCCCACATGCCGAACATACTGACTGCGCCGACGGCCTCGATTGTTATGGTGGCGACAAAAATAAAGGCAATCATTTTATTGATTCGGCCGAGCATTTGCTCACTGAGTAAATCCTGCATCGCCGCCGACTCTCGCAGCCCCAGCATCAGGCCCAGTAGCAGGGCAAATACCGCGCCGAAGATAACGATTCCCAGCCCGCCTAACTGGATAAGCCCCAGAATAGTCAATTGACCCATTATGCTGAAATCCGTGCCGGTGTCTTTCACAATCAGGCCGGTGACACAGGTGGCGCTGGTGGCCGTGAACAGGGCGTCAACAAATCCGGTCCGCTCGCCTGCTGCGCTGCGGGGCAGCATCAGCACCGCCGTGCCGGACAGTATCAGGACGGCGAAACTCGCAATCAGCGCGCGGGTGGGGTTTTTACCCGACGCCGCGAGGTTCACTGAGCTTCTGCATACTTTTATTATTACCTGCAGCACAAGGTATATGCCTACGGCGGTATGCCGAATCGTATCGGTATTTTCGTATTTCCCTGCCGAGAAAAGTGCCGCCGCCAGTGCGACCAGAAGCGGTGCCTCGAACCAGTTGGCGCGCCAGAATTCCCGAAACGAGACAGAATTGAAAAGGCGAAAGACCTTCTCCGCGACAAACGCGAAAAGCGACGCATACAGCGCCGCGAAAAGGACCGGTGCGGGCAGCAGTTGTTTTCTGAAGCCGAATAAAAGGGCAAAAACCGCAATTACTACCACGCCGGTGGCTGTATTGACAGCGATTAGAAACGTCTCGAATGACTTATTTTTATAAGCGATGCGCAT
>CAZUOC010000411.1:0-2950 GCA_964622335.1 uncultured Ignavibacteriaceae bacterium | reverse complement strand
CGTAGAGGTTCAACATATACAATGGTGAATCCATTGGATAACCTGAGTTAAATCGATAAGTGATTTATATCAGGTTAACTTCGGGATTTATCCCGAAGAAGAAAAATTAACTACATAAAACAATAACCGTTTTAACGGTTTAAAATAAAAAGAAACATTGAGCCGCATCAATTAATCCCGCCTCTCTACCTTTAAGTCCTCATCAAAAATAAACAAAGCGCTTGTTACTGCATCATCAGTCATCTTTAAATGCATAGCTTTAATTTTCTTTAAAAAAATCTTTTCTAATCCTTTCAATAATTTTTTATCAATCTTATCACTTAAACCCCTCTTTAAGTTCATATTCTTTTTCCTGCGGAACTGTTCCATCCTTATTAATATCCCCTGCTCTTGTTCAATAATTCTTTCAGAGAATATCTTTGATATTAAACTTTTCCGTTGCCGCTCTATTTCCTCCGCTAATGACTTTCCCCATTTTATAGCCGTTGGCTTGGTTATATCTAACTGTTTGCAAATCTTTTGGTAAGTATATCCCATGGCTCTCAACTCAATAAACTTATATTTTAGTCCTTCTTTTTTCATTTTAATCCCAAAAGGTTAATGAAAGGTAAAATTCCCGAAATTTATTTCATCATAAAAGTAAACAAAAAGTAAATTAATTCTTACCAAAACCAAACTTTCTGCCCAATTTTGAATTAATACATGGGAAAAAATATCATTGCCGCTAAATTGATATTCCCCATCTTCTTTATAAGTCCGAATGACTCTGCTAAAGGCATTCCTACGGAACTTTGGAAGAGAGGTAAAAAAACGAAAGATGTTGAACCCACTACGGGGTTCTTTTGTTTTTTGCAACAATTTTAATTACAAATGTTTATCCCCCACGGGGATAATTGTATGTCTGAGTATCGTCAGATGCGGTTAACTGTATGACTTCAGATATAGGTGAAACTAACTGATATATGAAGAACACCATAGGTGTTCAATATTTGTAAAAAGGAAAAACTATATCTTTTACCGAATCCCGTAGGGATTCAATGTTTGTAGAAAGAAGAATCAACACTAAATTTCAGAACGCCGTAGGTATTCAATATATGGCTCCCGTCCCATATCCCCTGCCTACCGCTAGGCAGATTCAACATTTGTAGAGAGAACGATCGGCTCCAAATTTTAGAACTACGTAGGGTTAAATGAATTCTACATTATAAATTATACATTCTACATTGTTGACTTGTTTGCTGGCAACAAATCGATTGAAAAAATTGCAGGTAAAATTTTAACTGAAAATTTTGATACAGTTTACTCCGGTACTTTTTACGTGTCTAAAAATAATACGATTACCAAACAAGGTAAGGGAGCGGACTTGTATGAGTATATATCATTAGGGTTTTGCCACTATGTCCCCCCATTGTGTTTCATTAAAAAAAAGATGATACATTAGTGAGAAATATGTTCAACATTGGTCTGAGAATTGTTTTTGACTCTAATGTGATGATAAAGTTATTGACATACGATGAAGTCAGGATTGATTATATGTGTAATATAGAAATGAGGCCGGGAGGGGTCAGCAAAAGGAGTTCGAAGCGGATGAATATGATGAGCAGAGAGGATTACGCCACGCAAAGAGACAACAGTTTCCCCCTCCCGGCAATTACTTTATTTCTGAAGAACATTGGAAAGTCAAGAAAATTTTTTTAGGGGTAGCCCCAGGGTTTAGACTGGGCAATCGATAGTATAAATGCAATCCAGAGATTGCACTCGCCCGTACGGCTCAAAATTTTAATAAAACGAATTAACCTCATCTTTGTAAAAAGATCGAAGAAATTGAATATTTATAGTGAAGATCACCTGCCGAATTCATCCCTGATTCTTTATTAAATGTCTTTCAAGAAAAGAAGGATTATTTACCGTTAATTTTAATGGTTGCCCCAGGCTTTAGCCTGAGCTAATCCCGCAACCTAAAGGTTGCGACTACCGATTCCGTAACTTCATTGTTGAACCCCTATGGGGTTCTTTTGTTTTTGGAGATTATATAGGTTACAAACATTTATCCCCTACGGAGATAAATATGTGTCTGAGTATCGTCAGATGCGGTTAACAGTTTGATTTCAGATGTAAGTGAAGTTATGAAAACACCGTAGGTGTTTAATGTTTGTAGAAAGAAGAATCAAAATTAAAATTTCAGAATGTCGTAGGTATTCAATAACGGGGATAATATCAAGAATCTCATTAGAAACGCTTATAAACTTCTGTTTATTATAGAAACTGTTTTGTGAATCCCGTAGGGATTCAACGTTTGTAAAAAAACAAGAGAAAACAGAATCCTTAGAACTCCGTAGGAGTTCAACAAGTAATTAACACTAAGACTGAAATGATAAAAAAGACTTCTGATTGATCTTCCCTCCCCAAAAATGTATACACGGAAAAAAGTATTAAATTACTAACGGGAGGTGTCTATGGTAGTAAAATGCGGAACAGAAAACTTGTCCCTATCAACCGATATTACAACAAGACACACACCATTATTCATTAACTAACAGCAAACTCTTGAATATGTTAACAACAAACCATACTTTTGAAGTGGATTAAATTGTTTTTTTACAAAGAACAAGGATAAATTGTTAATAGTAATATCATTTTAGGGGGTTTTTAGATGATATATTTAATCGTATTTTTTACGGGCCTTGTACTTACGCTATTTTTTACTCCATCCTTAATTGATTTTATTACCAGGATAAAAGTTGTTGATCTGCCGGGCGGAAGACGTGTAAACAAAAGTGCTATTCCAAGGATGGGGGGACTTATTGTTTATGTTGTTGTTTTAATATTAATAATAAGTTTTTATCGTAACCTTAACTCGATAAGGTTTTTTATTTTAGGTTACGGACTTATTGCTTTGCTTGGAATAGTTTATGATATTGTGGGTGTTAATTGGAATCAGAAATTTATA
>CAZUOC010000410.1:0-2955 GCA_964622335.1 uncultured Ignavibacteriaceae bacterium | reverse complement strand
AAAGCTTCGGAGGTAAAGGGACATGTTATTGTCCGTAACGGAGTTTTAAGCATCAGGGAAACAGGAATGAAGATACTCAACGGTACTATATATATGAATGCAGATTATGATACCCGTGATTCGTTAAAGCCTGTTATGAGGGCAGATTTTGATATAAAGAACCTAAATGTGAAAGATGCATTTAATACGTTTAATACAGTACAGAAACTGGCCCCGGCGGCAAAAGGTATTGACGGTAAGATTAATGCAGAATTTGCATATGAGAGCCATCTGGGAAACGATATGATGCCTGTTGTGAACTCGATTAACGGGAGGGGCAAGCTGCAGTCCGATGCAATTACTCTTATTGAATCGGCAACATTCGATAAAATGAAAGAGATGCTTAAGCTTGGTGACAAGTACAGCAATACTTTCAGGGATATAAATATAAGTTTCAGGATAGCTGACGGACGTATTTTTGTCAGTCCGTTTGATGTAAGAACAGGTAATCTGAAAATGAACATAAGCGGTGACCAGGGTATTGATCAGACACTCAATTACCTTGTTAAAACGGAGTTACCCAGGTCGGATCTCGGAAGTTCCGTCAACTCGGTCATTGATAATCTTTCTGCCACAGCTTCTGCCTTTGGCATTTCTTACAAACCTGCAGATATCCTGAAAGTGAATGTACAGGTGACAGGCACATTCAGTAATCCTGTGGTAGCACCGGTTTTTGGTAATATTACCGGCAGTCCGGCAGCAGGGGCAGTGCCTGCTGCTAAAGAGGCTGTAAAGCAAGCTATCGATACTAAAGTAGATGAGACGAAGGAAAAGGTACGGGCAGAAGCTGAGAGACAGGGCGCTATGCTTGTTAAGGAAGCAGAGGAGAGGGGGCAGCAGCTCAGGGAAGAAGCAGCAAAAGCAGCTGAACAGATCAGGCAGGAAGCAGAAGTTCAGGCTCAGAATCTGATTGATGCAGCTGCTTCAAAGGGGACAATTGCAAAAATGGCTGCACAGAGAAGCGCTGATGCACTTAAGAAAACAGCTGACACAAAAGCAAACCAGCTTGTTCAGGAAGCAGATAACCAGGCTAATAAGCTGGTGGAAGAGGCAAAGACAAAAAGTGATGAACTGATCAATAAGATATGATGCTTAAAATTTCTTCTCCCTAATACGCGCCTTTTTACCTGTAAGATCACGAAGATAGAAGATCCTTGATCTGCGGACTTTACCATGTTTGTTAAGTTCAATCTTGTCTATGAATGGTGATGCAACCGGGAATATTCTTTCAACGCCGATATTGCCGGACATTTTCCTTACTGTAAAAGTCTCTGTATGAAGGCTCCCGCTTCTCTGAAGAACAACACCCCTAAACTGCTGTATTCTCTCCTTATTACCTTCCTTTATTTTATAGTGAACGGTAACGGTATCTCCTGCACCAAATTTCGGAAATTCATTTTTTACCGCAAATTCCTTCTCAACAACATTCATTAAGTTCATCTCGCTAAGTATTTTGTATTCTCAAGTAACTTCTTTAAAATCGGACGCAAATGTACAATAATATTTTAAGAAGCAATGAATGAAATTAATATTTTTAATGAATTGGATATGCTAAATATTATAGGACGAAGTCAGTTCTTTATATCCAGGTTTTCAGTGACCATCGCTGCCAGGCGGAACAAGCAATTTATCGCCCGTTTCCTGAATAACAGATCTCTTCCATGAATCTGAGTAGCCAGGCTGTAAAGGCATTACAGGATTGCCCCACTGATTTCTTTCGAACTTGCCGTCTTTCTCTTTTTTAATGTTCCCGTCAATATATTTAACGAGGAGATATTCGCTAAGAGATTTCCATTGTGTAAATGTATTTTGCGCAGTTTTTCCCGAATAAGCTGTGAGATAATCACGTCCTTGATTTTTATCTGTATTATAAAGTTTAAGTGCAGTATCATCTATTTGAGAAGTCTCGGATAAATACTGTGACTCCAGACGTTGTTGAATCTTAACAGCATCATTACTCATCATGTCGTAACGCTGGTAGCACATGTTTGCAACCATGTTAAATGTCCAGAAAGCTGATGTTGGTGAATAAGTTAGCATATCACCATTTCCGACCTCAAAGCACTCGGGTATTTCAGTGATTCCGCAATACATGGGATTAAAGACAGTCGTTGCAGCATCATCTACTCCAAACCAGAAAATTCCTCCAATAGGATCTGGAAGCCAGTTTCGGCATTCAGCTACAAATACAAATCCGGTCTGCTGTGTAGCGGTAGCTCTTTCATTGCAGTATTCCTCTCCATCCGTATCACCAGACACTTTCCATTCCAGCGGTCGCCAGCGATAAGGAGCGCCAAAAGGACCTGCTCCGATATCTTTTCTCATATCCAGCGGTGTCCCTTCAAGATGATCGCGCATAAAATTCATCATATCGTGGTTTGATATCTTCCTGTCAGGTTTTATCCAGAGAGGCATCCTGGTACTCAAATCATGTCCGGAAGCATAATTGAAGTACTGATCCATATTACTATTAACCGATCTGAAGAATGACCAGACACGAACTTCACAAAATCGTGCACCTGAGAAAGTAACAGGAGCATAGGTGTCAGAGAAACTGAAATCCTGATCTTTCCCATTGAATAATTTCAGGTCTCTGGCTGTTGTGATTACATCGTCGGCATAGACACATTCAACAAGAGGATCGTTGATCCGTTTCAAATCTTTTGAAGTAATTGCAGTACTGTTGTTTTTACCGGTGGCCAGTGGAAAGGTCTGTATCCTCGCCTGGTTGGCATGACCGGAAATATATCCGTCCGGAATAAGCCTGGCAACCCATACGGCGCCTTTATTGCCCGGACCTTTCCCAATGATCTCAAAAATCCATGCTTCATTCGGATCTGCAATTGAAAATGATTCACCTTCGCTTGCATAACCATATTCTGCAACGAGGTCGGTCATAATTTTTATTGCTTCTCT
>CAZUOC010000409.1:0-2961 GCA_964622335.1 uncultured Ignavibacteriaceae bacterium | reverse complement strand
AGAAACAATTACACCTGTTCTCTCTTCTGCAGCATAAGCCTTAGCAAAATTTTCATCGAAGAAGACGTATTCAAAACCCTGGTTACCGGCATATTCATGCCATATATCACCAATCTTACTAAATTCTTCTTTTATATTATTCGCAGAAAGTTTTACTGAAACATTTCTTCCAAATCCCTGTGAATTAAAAAGACGAATAATCATAGGCTGAATTTTTTGATGCAGAGACTGATAATTAAAATCTTTCATTACACCTATCACTGTATAAACATCAACCGATCCATCATTAGCGTGCGGATGCACAATTTGTTTCCCGACAGGATCATTAACAATTCCAAATTCTTTTGCTGCCGTTTCATTAATTACAACTGCAGTAGTGTCAGATCCATATTCCCGGGAATAAAATCTTCCCTGTACCATTTGAATTTCATAAACTGATGCGAAATAGTAATCAGCAAACATTATATTAATAAGATGATTATCATTTGTACCATATATTCTATAAGGTGTGTTTCCAAAGTTTTCACCGAAAATATGTGTACTGTTGCTTGCATTAATTACACCCGGAACTGATTTTAAATCATTTACAAAGCTCTCTATATTATGTGGACGTTTTATCGCAATATCATCTGTTTTTTTAACTACTAGTACCTGGTCTTTGTTAAAACCAAGCTTTTTGTTACTAATATAATTGAGTTGGCTATAGACTATTATGGTTCCTATAAAAAGAAAGACTGATACAGCAAACTGTAAAACAACAAGACTGTTTCTTAACCAGGGATTTCGCCCTGAATTACCAGTTTCTTTTTTTAAAACTTTTACAGGATTAAATGATGAGAGATAAAGAGCTGGATAAGCACCTGCAAGTGTTCCAACAAAAAGAATAAATAACAATAATAAGGGAATTGAGAAAACGTTTTCGAGATAACTAATTGAAAGCTGTTTTCCAACCAAGTCGCTGAAATAAGGAAGGGCAATTTCAATAAATATTAACGAGATAATAACGGCAATAAAGGTCATCAAAATCGATTCGGTAAGAAATTGTTTGATTAATTGCTGTCTGCTCGATCCAAGAGTTTTTCTTACACCTATTTCTTTCAAACGATTTGTGGAACGAGCTGTAGCAAGATTAGTAAAGTTTATACATGCAATAAGAAGAATTCCCAGAGCTATGAGAGAAAATATATATACATAAGATATATCTCCATTCGGTTCCAACTCAGCGCCAAGATTAGAATGGAGATGTATGTCTGTTATAGGTTGAAGAGTAAGTTTATATTTCGCACCTCTCTTTATTAACTCTGTCATTGGAACATTTAAAAATCTTTCGATTACCGGATAAACATATTTTTGAACCAGTGCCGGCAGCTTGGCTGCAAATTGTTCCTTTGGGAAATCTTTCCTTAAAAGTAAATAGGTATAAAAGCTGTTGTTCAACCAACCCTGCTGTTCAACGAAATCATAAGAAGACATTGAACCAAGAAAATCAAAATGAAAATGAGAGTTTTCGGGGAACTCTTTCACTACACCTGTAACTTTATAATCTCTTCTGTTATCCATATTGAGCAATTTCCCCATCGGTTCTTCATTTCCGAAATATTTTTTTGCCATTTTTTCTGTCAACACTACACTCAGCGGCTGAGTTAATGCAGTTTCAGGATTTCCTTCCAGGAAATACCCAGTAAAAACATCAAAGAATGTTGAATCAATCCAATAAAATTTTTCTTCACTAAAAACTTTATCCTCATATCTTAAAACCGGAAAGCCAAAATTTCTTATTCTGGTTACAGCTTCAACTTCAGGATAATCCTGAAGAAGTGCATTTCTTAGAGGAGGAGAAGTAACGGCAACTTTAAATGTATTTTCTCCCAATGATCCATCAACAACAACTCTATAAATTCTATTAGAGTTTTTGTTGAAATGGTCATAGCTCATTTCATCATAAACATAAAGGAGGATTAAAATGCAGCAAGCCATACCTATGGCAAGTCCGGTAATATTAATTGCCGAATATGCTTTGAATCTTATCAGGTTCCTAAAAGCGATTTTGATGTAGTTACTTATCATTTATAAACTCCTTGCTAATTATTCATATCGTAATGATTTTACAGGATTGGTAACTGCAGCTTTGATCGCCTGAAAACTGACTGTGAGAAAAGCGATAACCATTGTTACAACTGCTGCTGCTATAAAGGTTTCAAATCCTATATTTATTCTATAAGCAAAATCCTGAAGCCATTTATTCATAAAGTAATAAGCCAGTGGCCAGGCAGCTATATTTGAAAGCAACACAAGTATTACAAATTGTTTTGTTGTTAGAAAAAGTATATTGCTTATTGAAGCGCCAAGAACTTTCCTGATCCCTATTTCTTTCGTGCGCTGTTCTGTCATGTAAGAAGCTAAACCAAACAAACCAAGACAGGCAATAAATATTGCTAACCAGGTGAATCCGGAAATTAAGTTTGAAAAGCTCTGTTCACTTTTGTACAATTGGTTAAACTCATCATCGAGAAAAGTATATTCAAAAGGATGATCTGGATTAATTTTCTTCCAGACTTTTTTAATAGAAGAAACAGTTTCGGGAATTTTTCCCCGGGCAATCCTGATTGACATTGTATTATTTGCCGGCGTTTGATCAACAATTATCAATGGTTCAATCCGGTGACGCATTGAAGCAAAATTAAAATCTCTTACAACGCCAATTACTGTTAAAGGATTTTGCGTGCTTGCGTTGAATTTTTTCCCGATTGCATCTTTCCATCCTAATGATTTTGCTGCCGCTTCATTAATTATAACAGATTGTTGTTTATCCGTAGGAAAATCCAAAGAGAAGTTTCTTCCCTGTATCATCTTCATTTTCATATTCGGGATGAAATTTTCATCTGCGGACATAATAGACAGAATCCAGATATCCTTATCACTTGAATAACCTTCCGGTTGAACTCCTATCCTGCCAAAGCC
>CAZUOC010000408.1:1300-2967 GCA_964622335.1 uncultured Ignavibacteriaceae bacterium | reverse complement strand
ACCACTGCAAAAAACTGCAAATAGAATAGTAAAAGATGCTATAGTTTTTGAGATCTTTATGAATAAAAATGAAAGAATCAGAAGGCAGACCAATGAAATGACTAAGATTGAAGAGTTAATGTCTGTGATCTTATAAAATAAAATGCCCCCGGAAAAGAAAATGGCTACCTTTATAATAGGATAGCTGTTCATCAGGAATATTTAATTATTGCATCCTTTATTTGTGAAATATTTTTTATTTGTTTAAAAATTTTTTCTGCATTCCTTCCTGCCGTTATTGTTAATGAAGGATTTAGTGTATGTGTTTTTACAGAAAGATCTTCAAAATTCCCATGATCGGAACAGATAACTAAAGACATTCTTTTGTAATCCATTTCATTTATTATTGTAAAAAGGAAATCGTCCAGAGTCTTTAGAGTTAAGTTAATTTCTCCGTCGTACCTTCCATGTCCAATATGATCTGTTAAAAAATACTCATAAAGCGTGAATTTATTTTTTGAGGCAATCCTTAATAATCTCCTTGCCGCAGTTTCAGGTTTAATTACAGATAGTTTATAACCAAGTTTAAGATTCCATCTTTCGTTAGTTATTTCTGCTGTTAGAGCATTTCCTTTTCTTACATCAGTTACTCTGTTCAATTTCATTCCGCTTAAAAGGCAACTTAGAGATGTAACGCTCAGTCTTTGTCTTCCCGAATTAATGTAATCAAAAAAGACTTTTGGATATGCATTTGCAAAAAATACTTTTTGTTTCTTTCTAAGAAAGTGAATAAAAATATTATTCTCTTTAATAACAGGAACTAATGTTGAATATGGATAAGGACCGAAATGTTTTCCCACAAATTTTGCAGCATTTATTCCGCAGAAAATTGACGTCTGTCCGGTTCCGCTTTGTGGTAATCCCTCCATTCCAAGCCTTGCATCTACCGGGAAAAGAAATCTTCCTTGGTTTTCCAGAAAAGAATTTTTTAGTGATGGTATTTCACCAAACAATTCAGTGAAAGTCTTAAATCCATATTTAAAGAAAGGATTAAATTCATAATCTTCATTGCCGATTCCAATCCCATCTATGAAAATCACTAGAATATTATTCAAATAAATAGACCTACTTTTT
Source organism: uncultured Ignavibacteriaceae bacterium (assembly GCA_964622335.1). Classification (GTDB taxonomy): domain Bacteria; phylum Bacteroidota; class Ignavibacteria; order Ignavibacteriales; family Ignavibacteriaceae; genus RBG-16-34-14. The sequence continues at coordinate 1,854 of CAZUOC010000408.1, read as the reverse complement.
TCAACCTAAAACATTTATATCATTCTGAGCAAAGCAAAGAGTCTCAATATATTTTTTAGATTCTTCGTTCCATCGGGACCCAGAATGACAGTTATAATTATTATTTCAAACTTATTCTTTATTTAGAATCAATTATTATTGTTACCGGTCCGTCATTAAAAATTTTAACCGTCATCATAGCGCCAAAAACACCTGTCTTTACTTTTGACTCGCCAATATTTTCTTTTACTCTTTGAATAAATTTTTCATAAAGAGGAATTGCTTCTTCCGGTCTGGCAGCATCTGTAAAACCGGGACGATTTCCTTTCTGTGCATCACCATAAAGAGTAAACTGGGAAATTATAAGTGTTTCACCATTAACATCCTTAACAGATAAATTCATCTTATCATTTTCATCTTCTAAAATTCTGAGATTACAACATTTGTCTGCAAGAAATAAAACATCTTTTTCTGAATCTCCCGTTTTAATCCCAAGCAAAACAACGATACCTTTCCCGATTTTTTCTTCGTAATTATTTTCAGGAATAGTTACACTTCCCTCGCTTACCCTTTGA
>CAZUOC010000408.1:0-1290 GCA_964622335.1 uncultured Ignavibacteriaceae bacterium | reverse complement strand
TCTCAAGCTTTTACTCCTGAAATTACACGATCAATTTTTAGATAATCTTTTACGATTAATATTTCACTAAAATCATTTTCATTTAAAATTCCCCCTACATTTTCAGCTTGACCCTGCCCGACTTCAAAGAATATTTTACCATTATTCCTCAAGAGGTTTTTTGCTTTGGAAGAAATAACTCTGAAATAATTTAGTCCATCCGAAAAATCAGTTAAGGCATTTCTCGGTTCATAAACTTTTAGCTCATCTTTCAATTCTGGAAATTCCTTCTCCGAAATATAAGGCGGATTTGAAACAACAATATCAAATTCTTCATTCAAATTATCTTTAAGAATATCGTTATTAATAAAACTTATTTTTTCTAAAACATTATTCATCTCCGCATTGTTCTTTGCTATTGAAAGAGCCTGCTCACTAATATCTGTAGCCGTTATCTTTGAATTAGGTAAATGTTTGGCAAGAGATATTGAAATGTTCCCGCTTCCAACTCCGATATCCAGAATCCTTAGGTTATCTTCTTTATTGACCGAGTTAATGATTGTTTCAACTAGTATTTCTGTTTCCTGTCTTGGAATAAGTACTGAAGGATTTACATTAAACTCCATTCCAAAGAATTCGACTTTGCCAATGATATATTGAAGAGGCTCGGATTTACTTCTTCTCCTGATAAACTCCCTGTAAATATTTACTTCATCTTCGTTCAAAGGTCTATCATATGAAAGATAAAGATCAAGTCTTTTACAATTTAGAGTGTGAGCAAGAAGAAGTTCGGCATTTATTCTCGGCGATTCGATATTTCTTTTCACTAGGAATTCAGTTGAAAGATTAATTGCTTCTAAAACCGTCAGCATAAAATTTTTTCGTTTAATAATACAATTTAAATTTAGTAAATCGAATATCAAAAACTCAGATAAACTTCACATTAAGTGAATATTATTGTAATTTTGTATCCAACTCAATTTCAATAATAAACAGGAATAAAGATGGCTATAGGACAAAATAAAGTCGTTACGATGAACTATACTCTAAAAGATGACCAGGGAAATATTATTCAAACAACCGATAAGAAAGAATCTTTCCAATTTATGAGCGGAAACACACAAATTCTTCCAAAGCTAGAAGAAGAAATTGATGTAATGATTATCGGTTCAAAGAAGAATGTGAAAATTCCTGCAAAAGATGCCTATGGTGAGTATAGCGAACAAGCCATACAGCAAGTTAAAAAAGAAAGTTTCCCTGCAGATGTTGATCTGAAAGTCGGGATGGAATTTCTTGCAAATTCCCCGGAAG
>CAZUOC010000407.1:0-2987 GCA_964622335.1 uncultured Ignavibacteriaceae bacterium | reverse complement strand
TGGACCTTGCCAAGATTAAGAGTCGATCAATTGATGGCGGTCTGCTGGAAATATCTTATACCAATTTCTTTTGTTAATCTTATAATTGTTGGATTAATTTCGGTTCTATGATGCAATATTTCAGCGATGCAATACAATCTTTAAAAACAGTGTTTATAGGTATGAGAGTTACCTTTAAACATTTATTTGTTCCCGCTGTTACAATACAATACCCTGAGATAAGACTTGCTTTACCTGAAAGAGAAAGAAACAGGCTTTATGTTAATATGGATGATTGCATCGGTTGTGATCAATGTGCAAGAGCCTGCCCGGTTAATTGTATTACAATTGAAACAGTAAAAAGTTCGCCGGATGAAGATCTTGGAAAAACATCTAATGGAAAACGAAAAGCTCTCTGGGTAACTCAATTTGATATTGATTTTGCAAAATGCTGCTATTGCCAGTTGTGTGTTTTTCCCTGCCCTACCGAGTGTATTTACATGACTGATGTTTTTGAATTCTCAGAATTTGAAAGAAACGATTTGAATTTTAGTTTTGTTACTTTAACTCCTGAAGAGATTACTCAGAAAAAAGAAAACTTTGTTAAGATGGAAGCAGAAAAAGCTCGACTGAAAGCGGAGCAGGCAGCTCAAAAAGCAGAAGCCGCGGCTAAAGCTGCTGCTGAGAAAAAATCTACTGATCAATCCGAAAAGGAAGAAAAGTAATATGAGTATTTACGATTTAATGTTTTATCTTTTTGCTGCACTTACACTTGTATCGGCATTCTTTGTAGTTACTCTCAGGAATATAGTTTATTCGGCTTTCTTTCTTTTGTTTACTTTCTTTGGTGTTGTAGGACTTTATGTTCTTCTTGCAGCAGATTTTATCGCAATTGTTCAGCTTGTTGTTTATGTAGGAGGAATTTTAATTCTTCTTCTATTCGGTGTTATGCTCACGAATAAAATTACAAACGTTCAGATCAAGACAGGCACTTTCCAGCTTCTTCCTGCAATAATTGGAGTAGGATTATTTACGGGTATTCTTCTGGAAACAATGATAAATACAAAATGGAAAGTTTCTCCTGCAGAAATCCCAACAACAACTGCATACCACATCGGGACTTTACTTCTCCAGGATTATGTAGTTGTGTTTGAACTGCTCGGAATTCTATTGTTAGTTGCTTTAATCGGTGCAGCATTTATGGCGAGGAGATAACAATGATTCATGTAGGATTAAATCATTTTCTGATTGTAAGTACATTTCTGTTCTGCTTCGGAATTTTTGGTATTGTAACAAGAAAAAATGCTGTTATGGTTTTGATGGGAATCGAGCTTATTCTTAATGCTGCAAACATTAACTTTGTCGCTTTTGCACGTTATGGAAACTTCGGTTACAATGGACAAGTTATGGCTCTATTTGTAATAATACTCGCAGCCGCTGAAGCTGCAATTGCACTTGCTATAGTTTTAAATGTTTATAAAAATTTCTCAAATGTTAATGTCGATGAAATTGATAATCTTAAAGAGTGAACAAATTCCAAAAGACAAATAACAAATAATTTTCAAATTACAATTATCAAGTTTCAAAATAATTAATGAATGAGGAACAAAATAATAAGTATGATTTGGAAGAAAGAACATATCAATACGCAAAGCAAACTTGTGAATTTTGTAAAGGTATTAAAAAGTTATTCACTAATATGGAATACATAAAACAGTTGTTGGATGCTTCGTCATCCGTCGGTGCAAATTATATTGAAGCAAATGAAGCATTGAGTAAAAAAGACTTCAAGATGAGAATAAAAATTTGCAGGAAAGAAGCTAAAGAAAGTGCTTATTGGTTAAGATTAATTGTTGATACTAATGACAAAGAATATGAAGCAAAAGGTAAAAGACTTTATCAAGAGGCTGTTGAGTTAAAAAAGATTTTCTCCGCAATTTTGTTAAAATCCTGAAATGATAAATATGTTTGAAAAATTGAATTTTGTTTATTGGAATTTATTTGGGACTTGCTTTTTGGCATTTGGAATTTTTATGCGGATACAAAGTATATGACCGAATCATCACTTATACAGTTAGCAGTTGTTCTTCTTTTTCTTCCGTTGTTAGGATTTACCCTTTCGATATTCTTGGGGAAAAAGATAAAGCAAATGTTCTGGGTCGAGAATTTGATAATATTCCTCGGGCTGGTAGGTTCTATAGTTCTTGCATATCATAAATTAAGTTTCTTCGATAATAAAATAACCGGCGAATTTACATGGATTGATCTTCAAAGTTCTTCTTTGCTAGGTGCTGTAAAAATAGAACTTGGAGTTTTGATCGATAACATTTCTGTAATAATGCTGGTCACAGTTTATATAATCTCATTTGTTGTGCACGTCTTTTCAATAGATTATATGAAAGGCGATAAAAGATACAACCGCTACTTTGCTTATCTCGGCATATTCACTTTTTCAATGAATGGTATTGTCCTGACGCATAACTTCCTGATGATGTATATCTTTTGGGAGCTTGTAGGATTATCATCATACCTGCTTATTGGTTTTTGGTTTGAAAAGAAATCTGCCTCGGATGCAGCAAAGAAAGCTTTTATTGTAAACCGTATCGGCGATATTGGAATGTTAATAGGCATCCTGTTAATATTTACAAACTATCACACTTTTACATTCGATAAAATATTTTTAGCAATCTCTAACGGACATCTTCCATTTGATAGTGGTTTTTGGCTAACCGTTACCGGTATCTTATTGTTTTGCGGTGCTGTTGGTAAATCTGCTCAGTTCCCTCTACATGTTTGGCTTCCCGATGCAATGGAAGGTCCGACACCTGTTAGCGCTTTGATACATGCCGCCACAATGGTTGCTGCCGGAGTTTATTTTATCGTAAGAATTTTTCCAATCCTTAGCGGCGATGCTTTATTTGTTATCGCAATAATTGGTGCCTTATCAGCCTTTATTCCTGCAACAATTGCATTAACACAGAATGATATTAAAAAAGTTTTGGCTTACT
>CAZUOC010000406.1:786-2987 GCA_964622335.1 uncultured Ignavibacteriaceae bacterium | reverse complement strand
CTAGCGAAGCCGCTTCTCAATATCCTTCATTGTCCCAAGGTTGGGACCTGAACAGCGAAGAGAGATATTTCAAGAACATTACTGCTGCTTCACAGGATATTCCGATAATTTTAATTTTGTCAAACTCCACTTTTAGTCAACAAGGAGATAGCCTGATTTACACTGCTTCTTATTCACTAACAATTCCCTTTACTGATCCCGACATTACAAATAATTACCAGGGAGATTTAATTTTTTATATTATCAGGGATAATACGCTTATTTGGAAAATTTATTACTGGCAGGATTTTAAGAGTGGTGATTTCCCAAGCTGGAGCGAATTAAAAGGAAGATTTTCTAATTGAAAAAAAAACTTTTAATAATTTTTGCATTTTCATTTTTCTTTTCGGTTGTTGGTTGTAATCCGTTCGCTCCAAAATTTAGCAAGGGTACAAATTCTTCTTCAACAATATCGGATTTAAAAACTGTCGATGGTGTTTTTCAGAATATGCAATATGCTTATACTTTTAAGGATACATTAATTTACGGTGAGTTTATCAATCAGGATTTTGTTTTTACTTACAGGGATTACGACCAGGGATTCGATGTTTCCTGGGGAAGGGAAGATGAAATGAGGGCAACCAACGGACTTTTTCAAAATTCTCAAAGAATTGAATTAATCTGGAATAATATTGTGCTTTCTACTGTTGATTCAGTAAATGCAAATATTATCAGGAGTTTTAATCTGACGATTACATATAATCCTACAAATATAGACAGAGCAGACGGAAGGGTTAATCTTACTCTAAGAAAAAATACCGATACTGATAAATGGCAAATTGTGAGATGGATAGATGAATCGAATTTTTAAATTACTAAAAGGTGATTAGTGTTATTTATAATTAAAGAATCTTTAAAGCTTATTTCACGCGCAAAGTTTTCTTTTGTTTTATCTCTTATATCAACTTGTATTTCCGTTGTTTTAATTGTTGCTTCAGTGCTGCTGATAATTTTATCCGGCAGGTTCGAATCGAAATTAAAAAAGAATATCAGCATTGATGTTTTTCTTAAAGATCCGATAAGTGAACAGAAAACCGGGGACATTAGAGATCAACTTAAAGAAAAAGAATTTATAAGTTCGGTACGATACATTGATAAAAAACAAGCTGCTGAGAATTTCATTAAAGAAACCGGGGAAGATTTCAGAAAAATTCTTGATTATAATCCTTTGCCCGCATCTTTCAGAATCCGGTTGAATGAAAATTACGCCGAAAACGATTCGATCAATAAAATTATTAATTCTTTATCGCAGATTGAAGGTGTAGACGAAATTGTATATCAGCAGAGACTTGTTAGCAAAATTTTGACTCAGATAAATAATATCAAACAATATATATTTATTATAACAGGAGCTTTGCTGTTAATTTCAGTTTATATTTTGTATAGCACCATGCAGTTAATTATTAATTCAAAGTATGAAGAGCTAGATACTATGAAACTTGTTGGTGCAAAAATCTTAACTATAAAAATGCCAATCTTTCTTAATGGAATTTATATTGGAATGTTTGCCGGCGTAATTACTTTGATTTTGTTTCTTATCCTTTTCAATTATCTCGAAACTTACCTGGGCTCAATTACTTTTAGTATAAACAATCCGATTTATATTGCTGGCATCATTTGTATAGGACCTTTACTTTCAATTCTTGTAAGCCTGGTTTCTTTAAGAAAAGTGAATTTGAAAATTTGATGTGAAAAATTTTATTTGTAATTTTTTATAACAAGTTTCGGGTGTTTCATAATAAAATACATGAAATATATTTCTTACTTTGTAATTCTATTTACACTTAGGCACAGAATAAAGTATGAATCCCAAAACTTCTAAGAATAAATCTTAGTTAAATTAAAGCATATTTATAATTTGAAAAATATCTCCAAATTATTTTTTCTAATATTCTTTTCATATTATTTACAGCTTAGTGCACAACAACTTCCCGATTATAGCGAGAGAACTTTTTCAGCCTTAAGTGATTCTTTAATACAAATTCAGACTATTTCTGCAACTGAAGGAAGCATAGACGCAAACACTTATATGCTTGGTCCCGGAGATAAAATTTTTGTTTCTATCAGTGGGCTCGAAGATGTTGTTTTTACACTTATTATTGATCAGGAAGGAAATTTATATCTTCCAAAGATCGGGGGAATTAATCTTAATAATTCCACTC
>CAZUOC010000406.1:0-776 GCA_964622335.1 uncultured Ignavibacteriaceae bacterium | reverse complement strand
AAGGCAGAAAAAAAATTACATCAGCAATAAATAAATATTATAAAAACGTTGATGTATTCGTAACACTTGTAGATTTCAGAAAAATAAAAGTTTCTTTACTTGGAGACGTAAAATATCCTTCTTCACAAGTGCTTCCGGCCAATTCCAGATTGCTGGAGTTAATAACGGCATCAAAAGGCTTAACTGAAACTTCCAATTACAGGAGTATTAAAATTGTATCGAAAAATGGAGAAGAAAATAGTTACGATCTACTTAAATATTTACGCTTTGGAGATAAAGACAACAATCCGTTTTTACAGGAAGGAGATGTAGTCTTAGTTGATAAAGTTGATAAAGTAGTTACAGTATACGGGGAAATAAAATATCCCGGTATTTATGAATTTGTTAATGGGGAATCGGTAGATGAATTAATTAATCTTGCCGGAGGTTTTACGCACTTAGCCAGGGAAGACACAATTGAAGTAATATCATTTGATGAGATTGGCAAAAGGCAAATCAGCAATTATTATTCCTATAATGAATTGAAAACAAATTCTGTTAAATTGAAATATCAGGATCAGGTTATAGTTAGACAATTACCGGAATATTATATTAACCGTTATGTAAAAATTGAAGGATTCGTTAGATACGCCGGCTGGTACAAAATAATTAAGGACAGTACGACTCTTAAAGATATAATTAATGAAGCAGGTGGCTTCCTCAAAGAAGCTTCGCTCACAGAAGCTTCATTAACAAGAAAAATTGGCGGCAATACTACTGATCCCGAATATGAAAGA
>CAZUOC010000405.1:0-2990 GCA_964622335.1 uncultured Ignavibacteriaceae bacterium | reverse complement strand
GATTTCTTAATTGCTTCAATAACCTGGTTAGAAGAAAGATCGGGATGTGCTGATAAAACGAGCGCAGCTATTCCTGCAGCAATTGGTGCAGATAATGATGTTCCGTGGCTCCAACTAAATTCGGGTTTAATTTTAGGATAGTAATTTGCAATCCAAACCCCTTCACCAGGAGTAACGATATCCGGTTTTATTCTGCCGTCAACTGTTGGTCCGCATGAGCTAAAAAAAGAATGATTTAAATATTTGTCAATAGATCCCGCGGCTAAAACCTTGAATCCGTCTCCTGGCGGTTCTATAATGTGCCAATCTTCTTCATAATTATTTCCTGCTGATGAAACATAAATTACTCCTTTATTATCAAGACTGTCGGCAACCCTGGTTATTAAAGCAGTTTTGCCATCCATTTGAGAAGGGTAATAATAATCAGCATTATCAAATTTATTGAAGCTTAGTGAAGTAGTGATAATTTCAGCACCGTTTTCAAATAACCATCTGGAAGCTTTTACTGCGTTAAGTTCTTCTTCTTTTAATCTGTCAGTGGAAATATCAGTTCTTGCCAAAATAAAGTTTGCGCCGTAGGCAATCCCGATTATTTCATTAACCTGGTAACCTCCGATTACAGAAAATACATTTGTACCATGATCCATTCCCTTGATATGATCGTAATCTAAAGTTGTAGGTTTGTTTTTGACAAAATCATATTCTTTTATTATTCGTGTATGTTTAAAAGCGGAGTGTACAGTACAGAAACCTGCATCGATTATTCCCACCGTAATATTTTTACCGATGATGCCGTATTTATGAAGGCGGATTGTATTAACAAGTTTATTTTGCCTGTAAGAGTTGCCATACAAATACTCATCTGTTGATTTATTGAACTGAATAACAACCCATATCAGGACCGATATTAGCAGAATAGATAATGATATGAATCTAATATTTTTCATTAGGCAGGTAAAAGGTTTTGCAAAAACCAAACATTTAACTCACCCTGTTTCAAGAAGGAATTTTAAATTGTACAAATGAATAGTATAACTTCTTAAAATAAATATCAATTCCTTTATAATCCTACTTACTCATTTTCTGGAAAAATTTTTGTATTAATAACTTATGAGATGGTCTAAGCACAGAAATAAGTTGTAATTTACTCCGCAACAATAGGCTAATACTATCCCCTTATCTCTCTTACAAACGCTCGTATGTGATCTGGTGTTGTGCCGCAACAGCCCCCAATAACATTTACACCGGCATCTACTAAACATTTAACTTTAGAGCTCATCATATCAGACGTTTCAGGAAAGATAGTTTCATTATTCTTAACGATAGGGATTCCTGCATTTGCGTGAACGAGAACTGGAGTTGTGCTGTCGGCTTCTTTTATTTCTTTTACAACTTCGAGCATCTGGTCAAAGCCGATGCCGCAGTTAGCTCCTATAATATCTGCGCCAGCTTCTTTGACTGCTTCTATCATTTCTTCAGGTGAAACGCCCATCATCGTGCGGTAATAACCGTGAACGGTTTTTTGATATGTAAAAGTGCATACAACTTCTAAGTTTGTAAATTCCTTTGCAGCACGGATTGCAAGACAGGCTTCTGCAATTTCAGACATTGTTTCAACACATATTGCATCCGCTCCACCTTTTGCCAACGCTTCAACCTGGATTCTGAATCCATCATAAACTTCTTCTTCGGGAATTTCCTGCATCATAATTATTGCGCCGGAAGGACCGATTGATCCCAAAACGAAATGATCATTTCCGGCAGCTTCTCTCGATATCGCAGCAGCGGCTTCATTAAGTTCGTGCGTACGGTCCTGCAAATTGTAATGTTTAAGTCTTACCGGGTGAGCACCGAAGCTGTTTGTTAAAACCATATCAGAACCGGCTTCGATGTAACTCTTTGCAATTTGCAGAACTTTATCTCTGTGAGTGATGTTCCAGATTTCGGGGCATTCGCCAACGCCCAACCCAAGAGAGTGGAGGTATGTTCCCCATCCTCCATCGGAAATTAATACTTTGCCTTTTGCTATTTCTTTAAGAAGAGATTTCATTAGTTTTTGTTATCTGCAAATTTTTTAAAATAAACTGTTAAAACAGTGGCACTTTAGCCCAAACCTTTTTTAATTGTGCCTAAAGCCATGGTTATTGAGATTAATTCTTTCCCCGACCTAAATGTCGGGACTAAATCTATTTTGTGCTAAACTTTTCTTCCAGCTCATTCTTTATAGCTTCGGCAACTTTCTGGGGCGATCCGGGATGTTCTACTTCATCACTCCACTTCCATTGAGCGAGATAATCATCTTCATTAATTAGCCTCTGCTCTTTTGCCGCTTTGTCTATCATCAATATGAACTTTGATGATAATTCTAATTTTACTTCATCAAAATCATCCCAGGCTTTTATTTGAGATGGTATTTCCTGCCAGTAGAGTATTTGATAAAATGCCATTTTATTTAATTAAAAAATTAATAATTAAAAATTTACAAAATTCAATTATTTTTTGTCTACTAATTTTAAAAACAAATCAACTGCGCTGCTTGCATCCGCTCCGTAGCCGTCAGCACCGATTTCATCTGCAAACATCTGGCTTACCGGGGCGCCACCGATTGCCATTTTAATATCACCTAAACCTTTTTCTTTAAAGCCTTCAATAACAGTTTTCATGTATGTCATAGTTGTAGTCAGCAAGGCGCTCATACCGATAATATGCGGTTTAAATTTTTCTGTAGCAGCGAGAAACTTGTCTATACTTTGATCAACACCAATATCATGAACTTCAAAACCCGCACCTTCAGCCATCATACACACCAGGTTCTTGCCAATGTCGTGCAAATCGCCCCGGACAGTTCCCATAAGGAGAATTCCTTTTGGTTTGCTACCAGCATCTTTTGCAGATAGCAGTGGTTTTAGAACTGCCATTCCTGCTTTCATTGCGCGCGCAGCAATTAAAACTTCAGGTACATATAAAATATTGTATTTAAAATCTTCTCC
>CAZUOC010000404.1:0-2996 GCA_964622335.1 uncultured Ignavibacteriaceae bacterium | reverse complement strand
AACAATCGCTAATCCCGGACTTTTCTTTTTGGGTGCATCGTAGACTACGTTTGCCGCCTGCAGATTTTGTTCAGGAGCGGATTTTAATTCCTGCTTTAGTTCAAGCATGTTTTTTGAATTTTGCGGAAAACTTAATGTGGCAAGACCGAATATTAGAAGTAATAATTTTTTCATATTTGAATGTAAATATCTAAATCAACTGGCTATTAATTCAATTGATTTTTTTGTCCCTTTAATATTTCCGGAACAGGTATTATCAATAATATTATCAATAGCTACAGAATATACTTTGTTTACAAGATTAGGACTATAATCGAGTCTGACTCTTACGTAGTTTGAAGAAAAGCCTTTTATCTTTCTCGAGATATTTTCGGACTCAAACAAAACATCGACTTCTTTTCCGATCATTTGCTTGTAGAATTCATACCGTTTCTTTTCGCTTAAAATCCTTAACATATTGCTTCTTCTGCGTCTTTCAAAAATATCAACAGTATTGTCAAATTCAATGGCTGTAGTACCAGGTCTTTCAGAGTAAGTAAATACATGAAGATAGGATACAGGAAGCTCTTTCAGGAAATTATATGTCTCCATAAAAACATCTTCTGTTTCACCGGGAAAGCCTACAATTACATCAACACCGATTCCGAGATCTTCAATTCTATCTTTACATTTGTAAATTAAATCAGAGTAATCTGTTGCCTTATATCTTCTTTTCATCATCTTAAGGATTTTAGGACTTCCACTCTGCAAAGGAATATGAAAGTGATTACACATCTTTTCATTTTCTGCTGTCAGATTTATTATCTCGTTCGAAAGAAGGTTCGGTTCAATAGAACTAATTCTTATTCTGAAATCTCCATCTATAGTAACTAATCTTAAAAGTAAATTATAGAGATCAGCTGAAAATGATTTACCATAATCCCCGACATTTACACCTGTCAAAATTATTTCCTTATAACCTGAATCAATAAGATTTCTGAACTGGTTAACAACTTCGTCAGGATTCATGCTTCGGCTTAATCCTCTTGCAAGTGGTATTGTACAGAAGGAACATTTATAATCGCAGCCGTCCTGTATTTTCAGATAAGCTCTTGTTCTGTTGTCGGCATCTGTCGAGTGAGCGGGACCAAATTCGTTCAGCTTTTCTGTGGGGGAAACAAAAATGCAGGCTAAATCTCTTTTCTGAAAATTATCTATTAAAGAAAAAAGCCTGAACTTTTCGTTGCTGCCAAGAACGATATCAACACCTTTAATATCAGCTATTTCTGCAGGACGAAGTTGTGCATAACAACCTGTAACAATAATATAAGCTTCAGGGTTTTGCTTCAGTGCTTTTCTTACAAGCTGGCGACAGTCTTTCTCAGCATTTTGAGTGACAGTGCATGTGTTGAGGACATAAACATCGGCTTTGTCTTTAAAATTAACTAAGGAGAATCCGTTGCGAAGAAATTCATTTCCGATAGTTGATGTCTCGGAAAAATTAAGTTTGCATCCTAAAGTATGTAAGGCTACAGTTTGTTTCATTCTATTTAAAATTTTAAGAGCGGGGAAATCCCGCCCTTAATTTAAAGATTTCCCGAAAAATTACTTGTTATCAGCCTGAGGCTTTGGATGTGATTCTTCGGAGACTTCAAAGATCGGGAACTCAGAAGTATCTATTGCAGTTGTCTCTGTATTTTTAATATCCTGCGGAGTTACTTTTTCCAGCTTATGTGACTCAATATATTTCTGAATCTCATCTTCTGATTTTTCTTTGAGCGCTGCAATTGCACTTAATACTATCTTCTTATTTTCCTTATCGAATTCTATTACTGTTAATAATAAATCAGAATCAATAGGGAAGTGGTTCGCAACATTTTTAATCTTGCCTGTGGAAAGTTGAGTTGCAGGCACAAAACCATCTACTCCTTCAGGAAGTTCAGCGATCAATCCTTTTTCGATTATCCGTACAACTTTGCTATCTACGAGAGTACCGACAACATAACTTTTTTCAAATTTATCCCATGGGTTATCTTCGACCTGTTTATGTCCAAGCGATATTTTTCTTTGCTCTACATCCACACCCAGAACGATAACATCGAGCTGTTCGCCTTTCTTAACGACCTCCCCGGGATGTCTTATTTTCTTTGTCCAGGAGAGATCAGAAATATGAACCAAGCCATCAACTCCCGGTTCAAGTTCAACGAATACTCCAAAGTTGGTTAAGTTTCTGGCTATTCCTGAATGTCTTGAACCAACCGGGTATTTCTGCATAAGTGATTGCCATGGATCCGGTTCGAGTTGTTTAATTCCAAGTGATATTTTCTTTTCTTCCTTATCCAGGCTAAGAATAACGGCTTCCACAATCTGTCCCATTGCAACAACCTGTGAAGGATGTTTAATATGTTGTGTCCAGCTCATTTCAGAGTTATGAATAAGTCCTTCGATTCCTTTTTCGATTTCGATAAATGCACCGTAGTCAGTTAGAGATACAACACGACCGGAAACTTTATCTCCAACATGAATTTTTTCTTCGATGCTTTCCCATGGATGCGGAAGAAGTTTTTTAAGACTGAGAGAAATTCTCTTTTTCTCTTCATCGAAATCTGTAACAACAACTTTTATTGTTTCATCGAGCTTAACAACTTCATTCGGATGATTTATTCTTCCCCAGCTTAAATCGGTAATATGAATAAGACCATCGACTCCGCCAAGATCAACAAAAACTCCGAAGTCTGTAATTGCCTTAACAGTTCCTTCAAGAATTTGTCCCTTCTCGAGGCTGTCTAGAATTGCATTTCTTTGATCAGAAATTTCTTCTTCAACAAGAACTTTGTGCGACACAACTACATTTTCTGTAGGGATATTTACTTTTACAACTTTGAAATCCATTGTCTGACCAACAAAAGCGTCAAAATCACGGATTGGACGAATATCAATTTGTGAACCCGGAAGGAATGCTTCCATTCCCATAAGATCAACAACCATTCCGCCTTTTATTCTTTTTACAATTTTAC
>CAZUOC010000403.1:0-3001 GCA_964622335.1 uncultured Ignavibacteriaceae bacterium | reverse complement strand
AAATTTACTTGCTAAAATCTTAGTTTTAGTATGAATAAACTTTTGCTTTTATTCCTTATCGCTTTTGCTGTTTCTTTTGGACAGCCTCTCCATAAACAAATTTATATACAGACCGTTATTATTCCCGGCGATTCTGTTTCATCAGTATATTTTCTTTGTAAGATTCCTTACCAGAACCTGGTTTTTCTAAAAGATGATAATAAATATACAGCCGGGTTCCGTTTGTACCTGGAAATCACAGATACAAATTCAAACTTTGTTAGAAGAGAAATTAAAGATTGGGGACTTGAATCTTCTTTATTTAAAGAAACAGATTCACCGGAAATATTCGCTGAAGGATTGATTGAGATAAAACTTCCTGAAGGTTCTTATAACATACTTCCTATTATAACTGATAAAAATGCAAAAGAAATAAAATTAGAGAAGGTCAGAGTTGATGTCTCAGATAAAAAATATATTGAGCCTTTGATCGTTGATGAAAAGAAAGTAGAATGTAATGACCAGGATTTTAACCGACTCACTAACTTTGGTGATTCTATACCCTTTGGAAAAGAGGAATGTGATTTTTTAATTCCTGTCTCGGATACTTCAAAAAATACAATTTCGATAACAGTAGTAAATCAAAAGGATACAGTTTACAATGATGAATTAAGTAAATCTTTTACATCCAATATTAATTTATTTGAATGCGAAGGAAAGATTTTAATATCTGATAAGAATGAAGGAATTGAAACCAGGAATTTTATTTTATCCGGCATAAGTAACAAACTTCAGGAAGGACCTGTCTTTATAACTGTTGATAATGATAAAGATGCAAAATTTAAGAAAGAAGTTTTATGGTATGATAAACCCTTTTCGTTAAGTGATCCGGAGGCAGCAATAAAAGCTCTTAAGAGTATCGAGAATGAAGATGTTGTTGATTCTTTGTTGGATCTTAAGAAAGATTTAAAGTATAAAGGACTTGTTGATTACTGGAAGAAGCTTGATCCAACTCCTGAAACAGAATACAATGAGCTAATGACCGAATTTTATAAACGGGTTGATTATACTTTGAAAAATTTCGGCACAATATCAGGGGTTAAGGGAGTACAATCCGACAGGGGAAAAGTGTTTATAAAATACGGCAAGCCTGATAAAATTGAAAGAAGTTCTAACCTGCAGGGAAAAGTTGTTGAAACATGGATTTATGATAAACTTCAACGTAAATTTGTTTTTGTTGATGAAAACGGTACAGGAGAATTTTCGTTAGAAAGTAGTTAATGAAGAAATTTGTTTTTACTTGCGGTGATATCAATGGAATTGGTCCTGAAATAGTAATTAAAACTCTCAACAAAATTTCCTTAAAAACCCAAAACAGATTTTTTTTTATTTGCCCATCCAATGTTTTTAAAGAAACCACGCAATTAGTAAAACCAAAATTCAAATACGAAATTGTAAAAAAGGTTGATAAATTTTCTCATTCCGCTGTACAAGTTATTGATTTGGGGAATTCGAGAATAAGCCCGGGTAAAGCGACAGCGGTTTCAGGAAAAATATCGTTTAATTCAATTAAAAAAGCTTTTGAGCTTGTTGTTAACGAAGAAGCAAATGCAATTATTACTGCCCCCATTTCTAAGACGGCTTTCAATATTGCTAAAATAAATTTTCCGGGTCATACAGAAATGTTGGCAAAATGGTCAGGCACAAAGAATTATGTTATGATGTTTCTTTCAAAAAAACTGAACGCGGCTTTATTAACAATTCACAAACCTGTAAAAATGGTTCCGGGATTAGTTACAAAGGAAAGACTTTTAAATACTCTAAAGGTTTTAATTCAAACATTAAAAGTTGATTTAAATATTTTGAAACCGAAAATAGCAGTACTTGGTCTTAATCCTCATGCGGGAGAGAACGGAATAATTGGAGATGAGGAAGAAAGAATCATAAAACCTGTTTTAAGGAGCCTACAGTCTGGAAGCAAAATATCAGGTCCATTTTCTCCCGATGCTTTTTTCGGTTCCAAGAAGTATAAAAATTATGATCTCGTTCTGGGAATGTACCACGATCAGGTTTTGATTCCTTTTAAGTTGTTAAACTTTTCTTTGGGAGTTAATTACACTGCAGGCTTAAAAATTATAAGAACATCTCCTGACCACGGTGTTGCTTATGATATTGCGTGGAATAATAAAGCTGATGAAACGAGTCTTTTCCAAGCATACAAATATGCAGAATTGATTTCGAAGAACAGGCACAAGAATGACTAACCATAGAGTTAAGCCTTATGAGAAATTAGTTTTTGTTTACGATCATTTAATGAGCCATGTAAATTATGAATTGTGGGCAGATTATATTTATAAAATTAGTAAACCTTATATAAGCAGGAAAAGCAGTATTTTAGAGCTTGCCGGAGGAAATGGTAAATTCTCAGATATTTTTCTAAAATTTTATCCAAAAATCTTAATCACAGACAAAAGCTTTGAAATGCTTTCATCAGCAAAAAATAAGCTGCCTAAAGTTTGCTGTGAAATGTCTTCATTACCTTTTAAAAGTAAATTTGATTTTGTTTATTCAACTTTCGACAGCATTAATTATCTTACAAGTAAAAAAGAGCTTCTAAAATTATTCTTTAAAGTTCACGATATTTTGAGTAATAACGGTATTTTTACTTTTGATGTAAGCCTTGAAAAGAACAGTCTCAAGCATGCAACAATGCCTGTTCGTACAAGCAGGAAGAGCAATATTCATTATAAACACATAAGTTTGTATAGTAAAAATTCGAGGATTCATAAGAATATTTTTGAAATTAGATTTAACGGCACTACCTATAAAGAAATTCATAAACAAAAGATTTATCCGTTCGAACTTTATTTTGATTTACTTGAAAGAGCAAATTTATTCGTAATAAATTGTTATGAATCTTTTTCATTTGAAAACGCGAAACCGTCTTCACAAAGAGCGCAATTTATAGTCAGGAAAATTAACAATGCTGTCTTTTAATAATGTAGATTTTGGATACCCTCAT
>CAZUOC010000402.1:0-3024 GCA_964622335.1 uncultured Ignavibacteriaceae bacterium | reverse complement strand
TTAGAACTGTACTTTCTTCTTGGACCTGTTTGCATATTCAAGTACAAGTGCACTTGCCACAAAAATAGATGAGTAAGTACCAATTATTATTCCGAAGAATAACGTAAATGCAAAAGCTCTTAAAACTTCACCACCGACAATCAACAATACAAAAATTGTAAGAAGAGTTGTGCCGCCGGTTAATATAGTTCTACTCATCGTTTTACTTATACTTTGATTTATTACATCTATTAGTGGCGTAGTTTTATGGATTTTCATATTTTCTCTTACTCTATCAAATACAATTACAGTATCATTTATTGAGTAACCGACAAGTGTAAGAAAAGCAGCAACAATTGTAAGATCAATTTCAAGGTTTAGTCCCGGTATAACATCATAGAGCAATGAAAAAAGCCCTAGAGTTATTAGTACATCATGAAAAAGAGCAATAACAGCACCCGCAGCAAAAATAAATTTAAACCTGAACCCAAGATAAATGAGTATAACAAGCAGGGAGAAAAGAATTGCTATAAATGCATCCTGCTTTAATTCCTTTCCAACTTTTGGACCTACTTTTTCTTCTTTAAGTAAGGTGAAAGGATTATCAGATATCTTTTCTCTTAAATTTTCTTTTATCCAGTCTGCAATTCCAACACTAACTATTAATTCTTTGTTGTCAGGTTCAACAGAAACTTTTCCTGCCTGAAAACCTGCATTATTAAGTATATCTACAAGTCTGTTAGTCGTGTCTGCATTGGTTAACTGATATGTAACAGAATTTGCTGTTGTATCGATAACTTGTCTCTGCAATCCCGGGAAACTGTTTTCGATTGTTTCATCTATATTTTTTCTAATAACGGGATAAATATTTGCAGGAATTTCCTGAAGTTCTGTTCTTACAAGAACACCTGTCTCACTTCCGAAAGTTTTTACTTCAACATTTCCAAGGCCGATATTTTCAACGTCTGCTCTGATTTTTCCGATCTCAACAGGTTTATCAAATTGTAAAACAATTTCAGAACCACCTTTGAAGTCAATTCCAAACTCCAGTCCTCTGAAAATAATATTTATGAAACCGAACAAGAAAAGACCGATGGAAACACCGTAAAATATCTTTCTCTTTCCCAGGAAATCAAAATTTAGATTTTCAAAAATTCTCATTATATTCAAAAACTCCTTTTATCCACTATAAGAATAAATTAACCAATAGTGATTTTAGCACCTTTGGAAACCATGTAATCAAAAATTAATCTCGCTATTACTAAAGCACTGAACAAACTCGATACTATACCAATCATTAAAGTTAGTGCAAAGCCCTGTATTGGTCCCGTACCAAACTGGTATAGTATAATACCTGTAAAGAACGTGGTTATATTTGAGTCAAATATTGCTGAATAAGCCTTTGCAAAGCCGCTGTCTATTGATGCTTTCATAGTTTTACCTGTAGCGAGTTCTTCTCTTATTCTTTCATAAATTAGAACGTTGGCATCAACTGCCATTCCTATTGTAAGAATGATGCCTGCAATACCAGGGAGAGTTAGGGTTGCACCAAATCCGGCTAAGACACCAAGTATAAACAGTATTGTAAGAACAAGTGTAGCTGCTGCAACACCGCCGGCTTTCCGATAATAGATGATCATAAACAGACCAACTAAAATATAGCCTATAATAACAGAATTAAGCCCGCTGTTTACCGAATCCTGACCAAGAGAAGGACCGACAGTTCTTTCTTCAATAATGTCAACGGGTGCGGGAAGTGCACCAGCTTTGAGAACTATTTCCAGTAATTTTGCTTCCTCCATATTTTCCTCTCCTTCAATCTGCGACCTGCCGCCGGGAATTTTACCCTTTACATTTGGTGCAGAGAAAACGACACCATCAAGTATAATTGCTATTCTCTTTCCAACGTTAGCACCTGTTATTCTTGCCCATTGAGTTGCCCCTTCTGCATTCATTGTCATATTTACAATAGGGGATGAAGTAGTTGGATCAATATTGGCACTTGCATCTGTTATTACACCACCTGTTAACTCAGGGGTTTTATTAACAAGATATAGCAAATAAATTCCTTTACCGTCCTGATGTGCAACCGGTTTTGCCGAAAAAACAAATTCAACGTTATTTGGAATAACTTTCTGAACATCGGGACGGTTTAATAAAGAAGTCAGTCTGTTTCTCTCATCCTCTTTTACGTAAGCGTCTGCTGTTTTGGACTGGGGATTGATAAGAGCAATTGAAAAGAAAGGATGCTGTTTTTTGAATTCTTCTTCACTAAGCTGTTTTGTCGTATCCTGCGCAGAGGAAGAATCTTTGTTAACATCATTTGATGCAAGAGATGAATCTGCTTTTGTAGAATCTTCAATTACTTTTCCTGCAAGTACCTTATCAATACTCTGCATAACTGAGATTGTGAATTCAGGATCTTTAACAAGCCGAAACTCAAGCAGAGCTGTTCCCTGTAAAAGTTGTTTCGCTTCTTCTTCACGAGCCACACCAGGAAGTTCTATAATAATTCTTCGGCTGCCCTGTCTCTGTATAGATGGTTCGGCAACGCCGTACTGGTCGACCCTGTTACGGATAATTTCCATAGCACGAGAAACAGCATCTTCTGCATCTGTTTTCAAATCACTTATTATTTTACTATCATCATCTCTTACACTTCCGAAATACCTGCTAAGACGTATTCCTTTTTCTTCAAACTTTCTCGCTAAAATATCAACAACAGATTCATCAGAAAGCTCAGCTTCCTTTTGAGCAGAAGCAAGAACATCTTTAAAAGTTTGGTCCGGATCTTTGGCAAGCTTTTGAAGGAGTTTTCCGGTGTTTACTTCAAGAACAACACGCATACCTCCTTGCAAATCAAGACCGAGTTTTATTCTTTTCTGACGAGCCTCCTGTATTGATGGATCGGCTGCTTTTATACTGTCGTCAACAGCTCTTATTCTTCTGTTGAGTGCGTCAGTAGTAATTTCCGGGTTAGTTTCTTTTATCTCTTCCTGCCTTTTGTCAAGGACTTGTGAGATTTTTTTCGAATTCTGATAATCT
>CAZUOC010000401.1:0-3037 GCA_964622335.1 uncultured Ignavibacteriaceae bacterium | reverse complement strand
CATATCATAGTTAATCGATATTAATACTTATATTTGTATTGATTTTATTTTAATCAACAGATATAAGGTATGAAAGCGATTCTAATAGTTCGTGTATCATCTGTCACTCAGGAATTTGAAGAACAAAAACTTGGTTTAATTCAATACGCTCAAGAATATGGTTACACGGAAAATGAACTAATAATTGTAGAGAATGAAGAATCTGCAATGAAATTGAAAATCGAAGAACGTGAAGGGATTATAAGAACAAAGGAACTGATTGAAGAAGACAAGACAATTAATGCTGTATTTGTTTGGGAGTTGTCACGCTTGGTTCGGAATCAAACAGAAGGTCATCTACTCAAAGACTACTTTTTTAAAAACAAGATTCAGTTCTACTGCTCAAATCCCAAAATTCAATTATTCAATGACGCTGTTACAGCACCTAATGAAACAGGTGACATCACCTTTTCACTTTTTCTACAACTGACGGAAAATGAAATGCGTACCAAAAAAGCAAGGTTTCATCGTTCAAAGATTAGAAATGCAAGAACTGGTAAGTATAGTGGTGGTTTTGTTAAATATGGTTATACGGTGGACGATAAGGGATATTATCAAATAAATGAGTCAGAAGCAGAGATGATTAGATACATTTTCAACGAATATGAAAAGGGAAGAAGCACTATGAATCTGACAAGAGAATTACTCAAACGAGGAAAAATTTCGTCAACAAATTTCGTCAGAGGAATTCTAATCTCAGAAGCATATAAAGGGAAATCCAATGAATACGGAATGAACAGAACCTACCCGCAAATAATAAGTGAAGAACAGTTTAAAAAATGCAGGGATATTGCTAAAAGTAACAACAAGAAAGCAGATAAAACAAATGAGGTATACTTTGCAAAGAAATTAATTAAATGCGTTGAATGTGGCACTCACTATATCGCAATGAAATCCAGTCTGACTTACCTGTGTTATGGACGATATGGGAAAGAAGCAAAGTTCCACCCTGAAACTGCTTGTAAAGCAAGTCCTACAATCAATATTAACGTGTTGGATAGTCTATTATGGCGACTTGCCAAGCAGAGTGAACAGTTTAGGTCAGACATAGGTAGTCAAAATGAATTAATTGAACTTCAGGAAAAAATCAAATCAAACAAACAACACATTGAAGAAAGTACTAGTTCATTATCTAAATTGAAAAGGAAAAGAGAACGAATTGCCGACAATTATATTGATGGAGCATATACTAAGGAACAAAGGGATGATAAGTTCAAACTCGTTGACAAGCAAATTAATGACACAAGAAACTACATTATAACTAGACGGAACGAAAATAAGAAAATTGAAAAACGGATTGAATCAGATTTTATGCATGAATACAGTGGTCAAGAATTAATTGATTATTTGAAAAATGAAATAAGTTTGAAGGCAAGTCGACTGGAACTGATAGAAGATGATTTAGAAAAACAAGAGATTATTCAGAAGAATATAAAAGAGATAAATGTAATAGAAGATGAAGTCAACAAATCAAAAATCCTTGTAATCAAATATCACAATGACAGGATAGAAAGGTATCGTGCAAGAATCAAAAAGAAGCCACCAATTGTTGAATTGGATGTTGCCTCAATATACGATGATATGCCAGAAGTTTTTATCCCCATTCAACCACCATTAGAGATAACACAACGATTTCTAAGGAAGAGGCAATCGAAACGAATTAAGGTCTAACTATATCCATTCATGAATATCTAATTTTGTGAAATTATCTAAGGATATTAACTGATCCCTCACACCGGCAAAAAACGTTTCCACCCTTTTTTTACTTCCTGAATAAAAGTAGCAATCTTTCGGCACCTGAAAGTTTACTATTCATGATAGTATAATAACTACAAAAGAATTTGAGTCCAATATTGAAGACATAATGATTGAGGAATTAACTAAGATTGTTGGTTTTACACCAAGTTTAAAAACTGAATATCTGAATGAACAAAACTTAAAATACTACAAGCAATGGAAAGCAAGCAAAGAATAAAAAGCGAGGTTTATAAAATTCTAGATGAGATAATTGAGATCAATGAAGTAATTTTATATTCCTCTGGTAATGAATATAACAATAATACCTTGATGAAGCTCACCGATTACAGGAATGTTATAAATGAATTTGCTGAAAATCTGGCAATTGAACACTTGGTCCATTAGCAGGTTGATCCATGCGATCAAAAGTAAAATAAACACTCATCGGACATGCTCAGGTATCGTTCTTCCGGGCTTATAATTAAGTGATCCAGCAGGGTAATATCCATCAGTTTAGCTGCTTCCCTAACCTTCTTTGTAATTGATATATCAGCATCGCTTGGCTTGAGGTTTGCTGAAGGGTGATTATGGGCTATTATGATTGATGAAGCATTGGCCTGGATTGCATATTGTAGGATGACTTTTACATCAACTACACAACCACCAGTACCTCCATTAGCAATCTCAGCTATACCCAGGACCCTGTTAGCTTTGTTTAGGAGCATGATCTTCATTGATTCGACATGACCAATCATCTCCATATCCCATAGGTTAATGAAGACCTGGTATGCATCCTGAGATCCATTGATCATTGGTCTCTCTGATGCCTTGACTTTGTTATCGTACTTGAGCTTCAAATAAGTGATTGATGATAGGTTTACTTTATCCATGATATATGATTTATGGGTTAATAATTCTGATATGGGTATAGGATTCCTGTAACTGATCCGGAAGGTGGTAGCGTTTTTTACCGGTGGTATCATTTTTCACCGGTGTAGAGATTCTTGAAATATATCTTCTACAGGAAAAAGTACATTCGTATTTGCTAAAAAATGTACATCGCTATTTGCTGAAATTAACACATTCTTATTTGCTATTTGCAAATATGCGTTCCAGGACCAGGGGGGATTTCCTGTTATAAGGAAATAGAAGGAAAAGCTATGTATATATTAATGAAGTGGAATGTGAAATAGAGCGAAATGAGCTGAATATGAGGGTATTGGATCAATTTAAGGCTTTCTAAGAGATGCTAACTGGTTAG
>CAZUOC010000400.1:0-3039 GCA_964622335.1 uncultured Ignavibacteriaceae bacterium | reverse complement strand
TGAACTTCACCTTCAGGAAATTGAGATGAATCAATTACCCGTGCACGGGAGAGGACATTTTCCAGTTTGCTTATTCTAAGCTCGAACAATCCCTGCTCTTCCTTTGCAGCATCGTATTCGGCATTTTCGGAAAGATCGCCGTGTGCCCTTGCTTCGGCAATTTTATTAGCAATTTCCTTTCTACCGTTTATTTTAAGATCCTTCAGTTCTTTTTCCAGTTCGATAAGTCTCTCCCTGGTTAAATAAACAAATACCTGGTCGGACATTGGTTACTCTGTTTTTGTTAATAAAAGTTTAAAAAAAATTACCACCGTCCTCATAAAAGACAGTGGCGGATGAAAAGTTAAAGATTTTAGTTTTCCTTGTCAAGAAAACTTTTTTAGTTAATTGGATAACTTTTGAAATTTCAGCCGGTTTCCTCTATTCTACAAATAGCTCTGAAGCTACAGAATCTGCACACTTTGCTTTCCCTGTCTTTTAATTGCGTTAAATGAAATTTGCCACTGCTAATTGATTGGACGTAACTGTTGATTGAATCGAGACAGATTTCTATCAAATCTTCAGTTAATGATTTATCTGCCGATAAACTTTTAACCGGTAATCTGCCAAAACTTTTTTCTCTGTATCTTAAAGAATAAATATCAGCACCATCCGGCTCAAAATCTTTTTTTAATTGCGCATTTATTAATTCTTTTGCAGCAAACATATACAAAGGAAGCTGAAGAGAAATTCCAGTTCTAAGATCTTCATCAGTTGGTTTCCTGCCGCCGAGTTTATAATCAATTACTCTAAAGGATTTTTCTTCATTGTTAATATCGATCCTGTCAATTTTTCCTCTTACTGCAACATCTTTTGCTTTTAAATTTCTCACAGATTCCGGGATTTCATAATTATCTAAAAAACCGAAACCTACTTCCAAAAATGCAGGAATAAATCCATCTTTTTGTTCTCTTTCCCCCTTAAGAAATTCATATAGGATTGAACTATTTCTATTATTGTTTATCCCGAGAATTTTCTCTCTTTCATAAAAACTTAGCGGCGACTTGAAGTTAGCTTCTTCAACTTTCTTTTCCGCAAGAGAAAACAACAAATCTTCTGCATATTTAAATTCATCCTGCGAACAATTAAAGAGAACAATGTTTTTATTCTTTAGCTTAACATAAAACTCATAGAGCAGGTTATGCAGAATACTTCCCATTTCAAGAGCTTCGATTTCTTCAACTGGTTCATCGAGCTGTTCCAGTTTTAAAATTCTTTCAGCAAAATATTTATAAGGACATTTTGCATAAGTTTCTAACTGAGATGTTGAATACCTGTTATTCTTTAAACCGAAAAGCCAATCTTTTTCATTTTCATTCAATGATTCGTAAATATCCCCTGTAAAAGCAGAAGCAGCAAAAGGATCTTTTGTTCTCAAATCACTTGTAGAAATTGATTGCTGTAAGCTCTCAAGATCTATCGGAATCTTTTTCTCATCGTATTTTTCTTTGATAGAATCGACACCGATAAATCCGGTTGCTCTTAAAAGCTCATCTTTAGAATAAATTTTATTTAGATAGTCGGCTTCAGTTTTATCCGTTACTTCAAAAAGGTTTTTGAACTCAGTCAAAAAATTCGATTGGACAAGTTCCCTGATTTCTTCACTTACAGGATGTGTGAGATATAATTTCTTTTTCCAGGAACATAAAGACTGGTAAAAATGATATCTCTCTTCTATTTGATGATTTTGTTCCTGGCGTGAAAACGAACCGGATAAAAATATTTCCGGCATATAACGGGTCGGCAAATCTCCATCGCAGAAACCGCAAATAAAAAGATAATCAAACTCAAGTCCGCGGATTTCATTTAAAGTAGTCACCTGGATTCCATAACCGGACTTTTCTTTAATATTATATCTTGCTGAAGCGACTGCTGTTCTTACCTGGTTAAGGAAAAACTTTAAAGAAAATTTGGTCTCTTTCGAATATTCTTCCTCAAGCAAGTCTAAAATTTCATTAACAGTTTCTATAAAAGTATCGAGAGCTTTAATATTCTTTTCTACCAATTCACTATCGTCATTGAGTACATTTGAGCTAACTTCAAGTTTAAAGATTAAATCTAAAAACCTGTTTCGGAACTCTTTTACAGTTAGCTTTCCCTGGAAAAATTTTAAATGAGAATAAAGTCCCCTGATGGAAACCAGCGCTTTGTCATAAGTTTTTTTACTTAGCTGAAATCTTTCATCGGAATCTTCATCTTCAGTTTTACTTGAAAGAACATCCTGAAGCGTGTTTACCCATCTTTCATAACCTGAAAGAACTTTTAAATCGGCAGATGCCTTTAAGAGACTTGAAAGATCAATATTTCCTACGTTAAGAAAACTATTGCTCAATGCCCGGAAGATACTTTTATAATAATAATCGTTCTCCTGTATCTCTAAAAAATTAATTAAAGCAACAACCGGCGGAGAATTACTTAATGAAAACCTGTCTGTGAGATTATATGGCAATCCATATAAAGGGAAAAGATCTCTTATAATTGGGGAATATTTCTGAATCAGGTTAAAGACTATACAGATTTTATGCGGTTCAACATTTTCTTCCGTAATTAGATTTTTAATTTCTTTAGCAACTAAAGCAATTTCAGTTTCCCTGTTTCTTGCAGTAATGGAAATTAGTTTTTCAGAAAAAGAAGTTTGCTTTTCTCTTCTCTTAAGAAATAAATCTTTTCTTACAGTTGAAATGAAATCATTAAAGCCAGCTTGTGATAATTCCTGAATTTCCCTGAAACCTTTTTTTGTGAGTCTCGAATAACACTTGTCGAGATGCGAAAAGATCAAAGGATTATAATCATAGTAATCGAATGTTAAAAAGAGCCTGCAATTGCTTATAAAAGAAGCTAAATCTATAATTTCAATTTCAGGGGCAGTGAATTCATCAAAGCCATTTATTATAACCAGGTCAACTGAAGGATATAATTCTCTGAATCTTTCATTAAATTCTATCGGAGTAAGTTTAATAAGTTCCGAGTAAATATCTCCAATTTCTTTCAAGCCCAACT
>CAZUOC010000399.1:0-3043 GCA_964622335.1 uncultured Ignavibacteriaceae bacterium | reverse complement strand
AGTATAGATGTTTTGGACTTGATTTTAAGGGTGAAAAACAATTTCATAAAGATGTTTATCCGTCTTATTTAATGTATAATCCCTATAGTGAAGATAAAATTGTAAATGTAAATTTTGGTAATGATCAACATGATATTTATGATATGGTATCAAAAACATTTCTGAAAAACGGGGTAAGCGGAACAACTACAATAACAATTCCATCTGATGCAGCAATAATTGCAGTTGTTGTACCTTCTGGCGGAAACGTTACTTTTGATTTAGATAAAATGCTGGTTAATGGGATAATAGTCGATTATCATTCGGGGCAAATTGTTTCAAATTATCCACCGCGAATAAAAAGTCTTTCAGCCGATTCAACAACAATTTTATTGGGAAGTAATATTAATATGTATTGCGCTGCAGAAGATAAAGACAACGATGTACTTAGTTATGGCTGGTCGGTTTCAGGCGGTTCTATTTCTGAAAGTAGTTCTCAAATTAGTTGGACAGCTCCTAACGTAGCAGGAACATATTTCATTACTTGCTTAGTTGAAGATGGCAAAGGAGGAGAAATTAGCGATTCGATAAGTATAGAAGTTGTTGAGTCCATAAATAGTGATCCTGTTATTACAAAGATTATTGCTGATCCGAGGAAAATTAATTTAGGGACTCAATCTGAAGTTAGTTGTAAAGTGAATGATATCGATGGAGATCAACTTTTATATAGCTGGTCTTCTCAACAAGGTTCTTTTAGCGGAAGCGGTTCAGAAGTAACCTGGACGGCACCATCGAGTTACGGGAATTATTTTATCAATTGTATTGTTGATGACGGACAAGGAGGTATCACGTCAGATAGTCTTTTAGTTTCGGTTCGTGATACATCCATTCACCAATCCGGTAATCTTATTGCATTTTATCCGTTTAATGGTAATGCAAACGATGAAAGTGGCAACGGAAATAATGGAACAGTTTACCAGGCTACGTTAGTCCCGGATCGGTTTAATAATCCAAATAGTGCTTATAAGTTTAATGGAGTTAATGACTATATACAAATTCCAAACTCTACAACTTTAAACTTTACAAATTCCATTACTGTGAACTTCTGGATGAAAGTACTCGAGTTTTTTGACCGGGAGGCTTATCCTCTTTCTCATGGCAATTGGGAAAATAGATGGAAAGTTTCGATTACGAATAATCGAATTAGATGGACTATAAAAACCACAACAGGAGTCAAGGATCTGGATTCTGAAACGGAATTAAAATTAGACAGTCTCTACAATGTTACTGTTCTCTACGATGGATCAGATTATGAAATTTACATTAATGGTAAACTTGATGCTCTTACTACTTTTTCGGGAACGATTTTACCAACTACTATCGATGTTATGATTGGTCAGGTTTTGCCGGGAAACAATCAATACAACTTTAAAGGTGTTCTGGATGACATTCAAATTTATGATTATGCATTATCATATAATAAGATCGGGAAGTTATACGATATAGTTACATCTGTTGATAATCAATCTGGTAACCAAATCCCGGATCAAACTATTTTATATCAAAACTATCCCAACCCATTTAATCCAACCACGCATATCGGATTTAGTATTTCAGATCGCGGATTTGTTTCACTTAAAGTATATGATGTATTAGGTGAAGAAATCGCCCCCATAATTAATGAAGAAAAATCTGCAGGAACTTATGAAGTTGAATTCAACGCATGCAATTTACCGAGTGGAATATATTTTTGCAGATTGAAAGTTGGTGGTTTTACTCAAATAAAGAAATTATTGCTTTTAAAATAGATAAAAAATTTCTCTGTATAATTTACAGGTTTTAGAATGGCTGAAGTTAAACTTATAAACGTATCGAAAATTTATGAAGGCAAAAATGCCGCAGTTAAGAATATAAGCATAACTGTTAAGGATAAAGAATTCTTAGTTCTGGTTGGTCCCTCGGGGTGTGGTAAATCAACAACTCTCCGAATGGTTGCCGGGTTGGAGGAAATTACATCGGGTGAGATTTATATTGATAATAAATTGGTTAATGATGTTTCCCCAAAAGACAGAGATATTGCAATGGTGTTTCAAAACTATGCTTTGTATCCACACATGTCTGTGTATGATAATATGTCATTTGGATTAAGACTAAGAAAATTTGAAAAAGCTGATATAAAGAAAAGAGTGATGGAAGCAGCTAAAATTCTCGAACTGGAATCTTTCCTCGATAGGAAACCAAAGGCTTTATCGGGAGGACAGAGACAAAGAGTTGCACTTGGTCGAGCAATTGTTCGCCATCCGAAAGTATTTTTATTTGATGAGCCGTTAAGCAATCTTGATGCTAAGCTTCGTGTGCAAATGAGGACAGAAATTTCTAAACTTCATCAAAGACTCGGGGCGACAATAATTTACGTCACGCACGACCAGACTGAAGCTATGACGATGGGAGATAGAATAGTGATAATGAAGGATGGAATTGTTAATCAGATAGATACGCCTTTAAACTTGTATAATAATCCTTCAAACGTTTTTGTTGCCGGATTTATAGGAAGTCCTGCAATGAATTTTATTAGTGGTAAAATAGTAAGAAACAATGATATATATTTTATAAGTGATAAAGGGGATGTTAATTTCATTTTAGCTAAACAGCACTCGGAAAAACTAAAAAATTATATAGGAAAAGAAATTACAATTGGGATCCGTCCAGAAAATATTTTGTTAGAAAGTGTAAACAGTGGTTCTATTCCCATTGAAGTTGTTTTAGAAGTAATAGAACCAATGGGCAATGAAATATTCCTGTATTTTGAATTAGGCGTGGGGATGTTTATTTCCAGAGTGAAGGCTCAAGAAAACCTTATGCCTGGTAAGAAAATCCAGGTCTACCTGGAATCTGATAAAATTTATTTTTTTGATAAAGAGAATGAGGGAAACATTAATATGAAAAAGTAAGTTGATTTACTTATACGGTTTGTGGTTTTATTTAAATCGTTAGAATATCATTTATAAATAACAAAGCAAGTTTAGAAAATAAATCTTGAAAAACTATTGAAAGGAAAGATGGA
>CAZUOC010000398.1:0-3051 GCA_964622335.1 uncultured Ignavibacteriaceae bacterium | reverse complement strand
AGTTGGAATTTTACCTTCAGGTGGATGGGAATCTAAAAAATTCGATAAAGAAAGGTGGGTTGAAATCTGCAAAATCATCAAACAAAAATATAAAGTTGTTTTTCTAATTCTTTGGGGACCAGGCGATGAAGAAGATGCTGAATATATTCACAAATTTCTTTCCGATGATTCTATAATTATTCCCAAGGTCAATCTGATTTTATTATCTGCTTTCATAAAGCAATGTGATACAGTAATTGCAAATGATTCCGGTCCGATGCACATTGCGACTGCACTCGGAATTCCTGTACTCGGCATTTTCGGTCCAACAGATCCGAAAGGACATGGACCTTATTCATCAAACTCCGGTTATGTAATTAAAGAAGATTTGTTTTGCATAATCTGCAACAAACTTGTTTGTCCTTATAATCATGAATGTATGCTTGAATTGTCTAAGGAAAAAATATTATCAGAGTGGGAAAGAATAGCGGGAGAAAAAGTAATTCCTTTATAATTATTTATTTGAAATAATACTTTTCAAAAACTCATCTAACTTTTTACCATAATTTTGTAACGTATAATTACTCATCACTTCTTTGTTAACATTTGCCGCCATCTCTTTAGCTTTTTCAGGATTATTATTCATCTCTAAAATTTTTTCAAGCAAATGTCCCGGCTTATTCAATTCAAAAAGCAAACCGGTCTCACCGTTAAAAATTATTTCATTATTTCCAGGAATATTGGAAGCAATTATCGGCAATCCGGCAAAAGCCGCCTCAAGAAGGGCAAGAGAAAATCCTTCCGATCTGGAAGGTAGAATAAAAATATCCATAGCATTGTAATATTCATAAATATTATCAACAAAACCGGGCATTGTCAATCTTTCTTTCGCAACACCAAACGATTCAACATACTTATAAACTTCATCCTGGTTTTCCATTGGTATGCCGATAATCAACAAAACAAATTTTTCATCAGTTCCGGAAAAGGCATCAAAAAGAATGTCAAATCCTTTTCTTTCTTTATGAAACCAGCTTGAAACTCCAAGTACTATTTTGTCATTTATTCCTAATTTCTCTTTTGTTGATTTCCTGGAAATTGAATCAATATTTTCAGGATATTCAGTAACATTATGAATTACTTTAACTTTAGACTTTTTTGCTCCGGCTCTTATCAAATCTTCTGCAACACCAAAACTGCAGGCAAGCTGATAATCAAAATATCTGTTGTAAATCCACTGACCTATTACTGGAAAGCTTTTAGACATATTCTGACGATAAGCAGTATTTATAAAATCTCTTCTATGTTTTTGCCTCAGTTTAATTGCAAGTTTTCGGTCAAGAGAATGATAACTAATTATAAAATCAGGGTTAAACTCTCTAATATAATTTTCCACTTCATTAAAAAGATTTCTATTCGAACTTCTGCTGTCAAATGAAATAACATTCAATCCTCTTCCTTTTCCTCTTTTTTCTGTAAGTGAACTTTGGGAAACAAGAAGAGAAACATTATATCCTAATCTGCTAAGTACAACAGAACTTAAAATTGCCATTGTAGCACTCCCGGCGTAACCGTCACCAAAACTCATTTGTAAAACGTTAAAAGCCAATTTTCTGATTCCTAAAAAAGTTACTTTTGTTTAGTATATTTGCATGAAATGAATGTTAACATCAGGTTCAAAATAAATAATTTATTCCTAAATTGTTTTGATATATGAATAAAGAAATTCCTCGTTGTAAAAATTTTACTGGTTACAAACCTTGCTATTCCGATCATAACTGCCTGGAATCAGGCTGCAAAGATCTTATTCCTATAGGGGCAAAAGTCCTTATAATTAATTTAGATGCAATGGGCGATGTTCTTATGACTACTGCGCAGCTTTCTTCAATTAAAAGAAAATTTTCCAAATCCACTATTTACTGGGTAACTTTGAAAAATGCCGCTCCCCTCCTGTTTAACAATCCGCTCATAGACCGCGTTTATGAATATAATCCTGAGACACTTTCAATTTTATCCCAGATGGAATTCGATCACGTTATGAACGTTGAC
Organism: uncultured Ignavibacteriaceae bacterium; assembly: GCA_964622335.1. Lineage (GTDB taxonomy): Bacteria > Bacteroidota > Ignavibacteria > Ignavibacteriales > Ignavibacteriaceae > RBG-16-34-14. The sequence goes on along the minus strand of CAZUOC010000398.1, from coordinate 1,023 downwards.
AAATCGCAAAGATCATGTGCGCTGCTTAATTCAGTAAATGCAAAAAATAAATTAGGTTTTGGTTTGAATGAAGATGGCAAAATAATTCCTGTTAATGAAGGGGCATTTTATAATTACAGGTTAGGAATGGACGATCAACTAAAATTTAAGAAGAATAAAAGAACCGGGAAGGATTATCTGGCAGAAACATTTGAACTTGAATATAAAAGAGACGAATATGTTTTCAATTTTACAGACGATGAAATGAAATTCATTTCTGATTATAAAAAGGAAATCGGAATTACGGAAAATGATTTTGTTGTAGGATTTAACACCGGATGCTCTGAACTTTATCCGAATAAAAAAATGACAATTGAACAGCACATTTATTTAATAGAAAGACTCCTTAAAATAAAAAAATCTACTTTGTTTTCGGGAAAATATAAAATTGCTTTATTTGGCGGACCAGAGGATACAGAAAGAAACGAGAAAATATATTCACACTTTAAGGGAAATATTATAAACACACCTACTACTCATGGTTTGAGAAAGGGAGTGTGTTATGAAAATATTGCCGATATTGTAATTACCGGGGATTCTTTAGGAATGCATATAGCAATCAGTTTAAAAAAATATGTAATCGTTTGGTTTGGTGTAAGCTGCTGGACTGAAATAGATCTTTATGATCGAGGAATGAAACTTTACCAGGAAGATTTATTTTGTTCGCCATGCTGGAAAAAAGTTTGTCCCTACAATCTCGAGTGTATTTCTATGATCGCTCTCGATAGGATTATCGAGGAAGTTGAAAATTATTTTAAAAAGAAATACTCCCCTGTTCACAAATGAATCTTTTCTCATTAGCAAAAAGAATAAACCGACCTTTAATTTTAGACGGAGCGATGGGAAGTCTGCTTCAGAGAATAAACTTGAAACCTAAAGGCTCTCTCTGGATGTCTTATACAAATATTGAAAATCCGGAAAAAGTTTTTTCTGTTCATAAAAAATATATTGAAGCTGGCGCTGATATAATTACTACAAACACTT
>CAZUOC010000397.1:0-3062 GCA_964622335.1 uncultured Ignavibacteriaceae bacterium | reverse complement strand
ATTGGTCATGGAGGAAGTTGTATAATAACTGGAGGTCCCATCAGCTTATTAAGCTCAGTATATTTTCATTAAAATTCAAGTAACACATTAGTTGATATTGGTGGTCCAATCGCAAATATTCTTGCAGGAATTTTGTTTTGGCAGCTGTTTAATTTTTATAAAAACTCATCAACTCGAACAAAATATTTTTTCATTCTTGTTATGTCATTCAACCTGTTTTGGGGAACAGGCGGATTAATTTATTCTGGTATAACAAATACAGATGATTGGTCTTATCTCATTGCTGGCTTACAGCCAGCCTGGTTTTGGAGAACAATTCTTGTAATAATTGGAGTGGTTCTTTATTATAGCACAATTAGAATTGCTTCTGCAAAAATATTATTAATATCAGGTGATGGTTCTGAAAGGAAAAGAAAATTAATCCTGGTTCCTTATCTGGCTGCGGGAGTTTCTGCCTGTTTTGCTGCATCATTCGATTTACTTGGTTCATTATTTGCAATTAAAGAAGGTGCACTCGAAACCTTTGTTGGTTTTGTCGGCTTCTTGCTGATTTTAAGAGCAAATGATAAAATTGAATCAAATTATGATTCAAACCATTCTCCGGTTAAGCGGGATATGAAATGGATTATTTCTGTTGCTGTACTTTATATAATATTTGTTGTCGTGATGGGACACGGAATGAGATTTTATTCATAATTTTTTCTTGAATTGTATAAAAATATTGATGAAATTAAAGCTAAGCAGAAGGGAATTTATGACCAATAATTATTTAGAAAGTATAAAAAAATTATTTGAGTATTATAAAATGCTCGGTGAAAAAACATTTGCCCAACTTGAGGAGGGAGATTTTTTCTGGCAATATAATGATGAAAGTAACAGCATTGGAACCATAGTAAAGCATCTTTGGGGTAATATGCTTTCGCGTTGGACAGACTTTTTAACTACAGACGGAGAAAAAGAATGGCGAAACAGAGATGCAGAATTTGAGAACGACATTAAGAACAAAGAAGAACTTCTTGTAAAGTGGAATGAAGGATGGAATTGTCTAAACAAAGGTATTAACGAATTAACAGAATCTGATCTCACAAAGGTGATTTACATCCGTAATCAGGGTCACACTGTTATTGAGGCAATAAGCAGACAGCTCGGTCATTGTGCATATCATATCGGGCAAATTGTTTATATCGGCAAAATGATTCGCGATAATAAGTGGAATTCACTTTCTATTCCGAAAGGAAAATCTAAAGAAGTAAATACTGAGAAATTCTCGCAGCCTAAACATAAACAACACTTTACTGACGAATTTTTAAAACGATAAAAAATAATTTTCGAATCCTTATGGAAGAGAAATTTAAATATATGTTTGACAGGTCAACGGGGATTTTATACAAATATTATTATGGTTCCATAACTTTTGATGATATTTTTTCTTCATGGGATTTTGCTATAGAAAATAATCTTATTCCCAAAGAGACAAAAGGTTTTATCCTTGATTATCGTAACGCGACTCTTGAAAAATTACTAAAAGAATATTGGAAAATTTCCGACTATTATAAAAAACATCTCGATATTTTTGGAGGTTATAAAATAGCAGTAATCATCGAAAAACCTAAAGATGCTGTGGTTCCGGATTTAGTTGAACAAAACGACGAGGGCTATTTAACGCATCCTTTCTACTCTTCTGAAGCTGCTGTAAAATGGATTTTGGGAGAATCTTGAATATATTTTTATGAGACATAATCTAGAATTATTTGATAAACAAAATGAATAGTAAAGTTGCTGCAATTTTGTTCGTAGTTGTTTGTGTTACACTTGCTGTCCTTCTACTTATGCAGGTAATTGGTTCTTTACTGGGCGGAATTATTTTTGCAATCGCATTAATATTGTTTGGGATTCTATCAAAAGATAAACGTTAGAGCTTCCTCTTCTCAAAAGGATAATAATTTTGATCATTCGTGAATTTAAAGATGATGATACAGAAGCGATTGTTCATCTTTTTACTGAAACTGTTAGAAAAATAAATAGCAGAGATTATTCTAAAGAACAGATTGAAGTATGGGCTCCTCAAAATCCTGATTTAGCCAAATGGCGAAACAGGCTTGCTGAAACTATAACATTTGTAGCAGAAGTGGATCAAAGAATTATTGGATTTGCACAGTTGGAAAATAACGGGCATATAGATTGTTTTTATGTCGCTCACGATTTCGTTGACAAAGGTGTTGGTACTAAATTACTTTTGGAAATTGAGGAATGGGCAAAATCATTAAACATTACTAGACTTTTTGGAGAAGCGAGCATAACCGCAAAACCATTTTTCCTTGGTAAAGGTTTTAAAGTTATAAAAGAGCAATTTGTAGAATTACAAGGAGTTCAGTTTAAGAATTACGTTATGGAGTAGGCATTATCCTGACGATTAGAATTTCAGTTGATCCTCTACGAGGATCTGTTTGTATTTCTTCTTCCTCCGAACGGGCATCAATGCAAGCGCAACTTTGGTTGCCAACTCTCCTACTCGATGGTGATCTGGGAAATATACCCCAGGGAGTTTTCCGGATATCAGCTCTGCGGCTATTTCATCGACTGGATCATCAGATCGATCAGGTAGCCCCATCACTACTTTATCGCTTGTTGATATGACAGGTGAACCCACTTTCTTAGCTTCGTTGACTACATTAGTATTGACACATTGTTCATCAACCACAATGACATCAGCCTTGCCACTTCTAATGAAACGAAGTTGCCAGGATATTGGTCCGATAACCTTAGCCTTAGGATCTCGACGAGTGATATCCCATGCTGTGCAGCACATACCACCTACCTCAGCCTTACCGTTTAATCCATGTTCTGTGATATAGTCCGTAATGGATGCTGCAGGTACAATGTTGTGACCGATGGTAAGAATTATGGCCTTGCTGTCATCCATCATACCAAGACCTGATTCGACTAGAGGAGCATCTGGATCGGCCTGTGGAAAGTCCAGAGTTGATATTTGAGCTAAATCCGCAATCTCCATGCCCAGCTGGTCAATCATACCAACATGAAGGACCTTGCTTTCAAAGTCC
>CAZUOC010000396.1:0-3065 GCA_964622335.1 uncultured Ignavibacteriaceae bacterium | reverse complement strand
TAGGCTTCTTTGAAGAAATTTCTCGTAAGGTTTCGTCGGGACAAATAATTAAACCGTTCTGATGAAATTTTTTGGAAGCCCGGCTTCTTACTTCTCTTAGAATATTAAACAGCTCTAAATCTTCAATGTAATTATCAGGCTGCTTAATAATTTCTTTTTCAATTTTCTCTCCAGCTTCGGCTATTCCTTTCTCAGTTATTTTTAATAATTTTGATTTGTAATGATCTTCTTCGATTAATCCTTTGCTAATCATTGAGCGGATTATTCTTTTTAATTCGGCGGCACTGTAATTCACACAAGCTCCAAAAGTTTGTATATCGGGAAATTCAAGAGGTTTAGCCGTGCCGCGTAAAATATTTATTAGTAAAGCTTCGCTAAGATTTTTTTTACTTTCATTAAGAGTTCTTAAAATGATTTCCGAAACATACTTATTAATATTCTCACTGCTTTTAACATCGGTCACACACCTGTCGCACTTCCCGCAGTTATAATTATCAACATTTTCTCCGAAGTAGCTTAGAATAAACTTGAACCTGCATTCTTCGGTAAAAACATAATCAACCATTTTCTCAATCTTCTTCTGAAGATTTAAGTAACTTTCCAAAATCTTTTTATAATTTAGCCTGAGTTTATCGCTCTCAATTCGTGGACTTGTTAATAAAACGCTTTCTTTAGAAAAAGATTTTTCATAAACGATTATTCCCATATTATCCAAGGTAGTTAATGCATCATTAACCTCATTAAAACCTAATCCAAATTTTTCCGCAAGTTGTGATACAGAAAATTGAATCTTCGATTTAAAGATAACACTGCCATATTCTCTTAAAAGTAAGAGTGTAACTTCTTTTATGTTATTATCAATAGAACCTTTTACAAAATCTTTTAGCCTTTCTATATCCCACAAAACTTGGAGAGAATCTCTTTTATCATATTCAGAAAGAAGTTTAAGATAACCTGCAGATTCCAGGAATTTAAGTGCAGCATGCAGTAGTCCTTTGGAGATTTCATTTTTTATGTAAGAAGATATGTAATCGAGATTCAAAGGGATTTCTTTATCAGGTAAATTCCCAACTGCGACTTTCCCATAATCGCAAACTGCGTTATAAATTTTTTGTATTATTTCTTTATTCGGATGGGACTGCGACAAAAAATAATTTTGTATTCTTATATCATTTTCATCATGAAGAAGAAATATTTGAGATTCTTTCCCATATCTTCCGGCTCTTCCGATTTCCTGATAATAGTTTTCAATCGAGCCGGGAGTGTTGTAATGTATTATTGTCCTGATATCTTTTTTGTCTATTCCCATTCCGAATGCATTTGTTGCAGCAATAACAGGAACAGCATCACTTAAAAAATCTTCCTGTACTTTTTTTCTTTCAATAGAATTGAGCCCTGCGTGGTAATAAGAACAACTTATTTTATGCATATTCAGATATTCGGATATTTCTTCAGCTTTCTTTCTGGAAGAAGTATAAATAATTGACGGAGTTTTATTAATTGAAAGAAGGTCGAGGCACTTTTCATTTTTCTTTTTTGTGATAATCGTGTTGAGATGAAGATTTTCTCTTTCAAAGCCTTTTACAATTATTACCGGCTCTTTGAATCCAAGTTGTGACGAAATATCTTTTATAACTTCGGGAGTTGCTGTTGCTGTAAACGCGGAGACTTTCTCAATTCCTGTATATTCAATAAATTCTCTAATCTTGGTATAACTCGGTCTGAAGTTATGTCCCCACTCACTTATGCAATGTGCCTCATCTATAAAAAGGAAAGATGGGTTTAGCTTTTTCAATCTCTCAGCAAAATTAATATTAGTGAGTCTTTCCGGTGCCACATAAAGGAGTTTTGTTTCTCCATAGGCTATTTTCTGCAGGACTTCTTCTGCTTCATAAAAAGTCATTGTACTATTAATAAATGCAGCAAGATTTTCTTTTTGATCCTGCCTGCCGGCAGGCAGGTTAAGCGAATCAACCTGATCTTTCATTAAGGCAATAAGCGGAGAAATAACGATTGAGAAATTATCTGAAACAAGAGAAGGAATTTGATAACAAACAGATTTTCCCGCTCCTGTTGGAAGAACAGCAAGGACATTTTTGCCATCAAGAATAGAACTGATTATTTCTTCCTGTGCAGGACGAAAATTGTCATATCCGAAGTATTTTTTTAATGTCTGAAAAGTGTTCATTATTTACTTAACTTTCATAACTAATTTAAAATAAGTATCATTAAAGAAAAACTCCTGATAATTAGTGATTCTTCCATTCATCACAAACCGTATTAAAAGAACATATTTTTCACTAAATTTACACTATGATTATTTATGTTTGATGTATGAAGATTATCGAAACTAAGGGGTTAACGAAAGTTTATTCCTCATCTTTCAAAAAGAATAAAGTCCAGGCACTCGTTGATTTCAATTTAAATGTTGAAAAAGGGGTGATATTCGGATTACTTGGTCCGAACGGTGCCGGCAAAACTACTCTTGTTAAACTTCTTCTTGGTATAACTTTTCCTACTGCAGGTAGCGCTTCAATGATTGAAAGAGATATTTCTGATTATAAAACCAAGAAGGAGATCGGCTATCTTCCTGAAAATCATAAGTATCCTTCATATCTGAAGGGCGGCGAAGTATTGAAATATTTTGGCAGATTGAGCGGAATGAACGGAGTCGGTCTTGATAAAAAAATAGATGAACTTCTTGAACTTGTAAAACTTTCTCAATGGAAGAAAACAAAAGTTAAAGCTTATTCCAAAGGAATGATGCAAAGATTGGGACTTGCGCAGGCTCTAATTAATGATCCGGAATTGATTTTTCTTGATGAACCGACTGACGGTGTTGATCCAATTGGAAGAAAAGAAATCAGAGATATTTTAAGTGAACTTAAGAGCAGGCAGAAAACAATTTTCCTTAATAGTCATCTTCTTTCCGAAGTTGAACTTATCACAGATCGTGTTGGAATTTTAAACAAAGGAAGACTTCTCCGTGAAGGAACAGTAAAGGAATTAACTGAGAAGAAAGAAGAATATAAGTTGGTAGTAGATGGTGAAAACGCCGGACTTGA
>CAZUOC010000395.1:2429-3067 GCA_964622335.1 uncultured Ignavibacteriaceae bacterium | reverse complement strand
CGATCTCTTGGAATATCATTGAGATTTAAAGTTGAGGTTAGGTAATGAGTGGTACTACTTCCCTGATGATTGTAAGAAGCGCCTAATTCATTTGAAGTAAGGTTTCTTCTTTCAATATCTATTTGTGCAAAAACTCCGAACCGATCATCAAAAAATCTATTCTCTCCACTTCCGACTATTTTATAGTTGTTATATTTATTGTAAGCATTTGATAAATTATTATAACCGCCTTGTAGAAGAATATTAAGCTGCGGTACACCGGGTTCTTTAACCTGAGCCTCGCGCAATTCAAAATTCACGACACCTCCAATAACATTAGCGTCCATATCAGCAGTAACGGTTTTCGAAACTTCTATACCTTGAAGCATATTTGAAGAAATCATACTTAGATCGGTGCTGCGATTAGAAGGATCGGATGAAGACATTTGAATCCCATCAATCAAAATTTGATTGAATTTTGGTGCAAGACCTCTGATTACAACAGTATTTCCTTCACCTCCATTTCTTAAAACAGAAATGCCGGGAAGCCTCCCTACGGATTCCGCAGCATTTGCATCAGGCAACTCCTGAATCCTCGATGAAGAAACGGCATTCATAATTTGAAGTGATGACAGTTGCTTGTTGATTGCTTCCAGTTG
>CAZUOC010000395.1:0-2419 GCA_964622335.1 uncultured Ignavibacteriaceae bacterium | reverse complement strand
CAACAACGGTTTCACCCTCAAGACTAGCCGGATTAAGATTAAAGTTAAGTCCTATTTTCTGATTATCTTTAACTTTGATTTCAACCTGAAAGGATTCATAACCAATGTATGTCGCACGAATATTATATGAACCGGGCGGAACATTTCTTATTACATACTTTCCTTCAACATCTGTTGCAGCACCTAAACTTGTTCCTAACAATATTACATTAGCGGCAGGCAAGGATGTATTTGCTTGTGCATCTTTTACATATCCTTCAATATCTGAATTGGCTGAAGCCGAGATTATGCTGCCCATGAATAAAATTATCAGAATTACAATCCCTCGATTAAAATTTAATCCGCACATTTTATTCTCCTTAATTAATTCCTTTCCGTGAAAAAATTATTTTAATTTTTTTCAACGTTTCTTTTTACATCGAGAATTAAAGGACGCGTAACATCTTTTGAGATTAGACTGCTGGCACCAAGCACAGCAGACATACCGTTTTCAACTGTAGATTTCAGAATCTTGATTTTGCCTTTATAAATTTTTAACATGTTATTTTCAAAGTGTTTACGCGTTGGTCCAAGAAGTAATTCGCCTGCGTCTGCAAGTCCTCCAAAAAGTATTATTGCTTCTGGTACAAAACTTATAGCAAGATTTGCCAAAGCCTTACCGAGTATTTCTCCAGTAACTTGAAATGCACGGGTTGCAATCGGATCACCTTTTATTGCTAGATCATTTATTAACTGACCTGTTATTTGAGTAAAAGGAATATCTCGTAATTTACTTTTATCATTATATTTTGCCATTAGCTCAAGTACAGTTCTGCCAATCCCGGTTGCGGATGCATAAGTTTCAAGACATCCAATCCTGCCACAGTTACATTGACGTCCGTTTGGATTAACAATAGTATGACCAAACTCGCCGGCTAAACCTCCTTCACTATACAATGGGCTTCCGTTAATTATTATTCCACTTCCCAGTCCAGTTCCAAGAGTTATAACAACAAAGTTTTTTAATCCTTTACCAAGTCCAAACTCATATTCACCTAAAGCTGCAGCATTCGCATCATTTGTAATTGCAATTGGTACACTGAAGTTTTTTCCCATAATTGCCACAAAATTCACCTTACCCCATTTGATATTTGAAGGTGTTTCTATAGTGCCGTGGGAATGATTAGCCATTGGGGCAGCAATTCCAATTCCTGTTAAAGTATATTTAGGCGAGTATTTTTTGTAGCCGGCTTTAATCATACCCGAAAGTCTTTTTATAAACTTGTCGGCGCCTTCGTGTGGATTAGTTGTTATTGCATTTCTGAAAATGCATTTACCGGTACCGTTGATAAAACCGAAGACAGTATTGGTTCCACCTATGTCAACTCCTACTGTTATTTTTTCTTTTTTCATTTCAAATATTAAGCTTCATAAATAGTTTGTTGAATCAACAAATTAAATTATCAGATTTTATATTATTCATTTATTCTTCAATTATTATCTAAATGGTTATTTTATAATCATCAAATATTACTTTGATTGCCAGAGTAGCAGCACCCAACAAGCGAGGTCGAACGGACAAGGACGTAGGCAATATTGAAATAATTTTCTTTTTTCCATAAAAGGTTCTGTTCTTAGCTTCCTGGGCGATCTGCGGATAAATAATATCCCAGGCTTGAACAATTCTACCCCCGACAATAATTACATGAGGATCAATAATCTTAATAATATTAGAAATACCTAAACCCAGGTAATAACCGGTTTCAGATAGAACATGACGGGCTGTTTTGTCATTATCAATCGCTGCTTTTATTATATCATCTATACTAATATTAACAATATTTGCAGAGCCATTTTTTTGTTTGATATACCGACTGATGGTTGCACGGTCGGAAGCATACTTTTCCCAGCAACCACGACTGCCACAAGTACATTCTTCTCCCCCTTCGTACAACACAGTATGCCCCACTTCACCTGAAGCATGAAATTCTCCATCAAGAATTTTATTCTCAACAACAATTCCTGAACCTATACCCGGACCAACTTGCAGAAAGACAAAATTTGATAAGTTAAATTTATGCGCACCGAACCAGAGTTCAGCAAGTGCAGAACATTTCGCATCATTTCCTACTGTTAATATTCTGATATCCGGCCAAAGTTCTTTAATAGTAGTACCAATATCGTAATCTTCCCAACCAAGATTTGGAGCAAAATTAACTATCATATTTTTTGAATCAACAATGCCGGCAACACTTAAACCGAGTCCTTCAAGTTTTTTTACTTTGAGGTCTTTGCAAAGTGAAAGTAATTCTTTTGAACATAGTTGTAGAAACTCTTCCGGTGTCCCTGGTCTGGATTCAATAAATGAAGTTCCTAAAACACTGCCATCTATATCCGTAACTGCAAATCTTGTCAAAGCAGCATCGATAGAAATTGCACC
>CAZUOC010000394.1:0-3067 GCA_964622335.1 uncultured Ignavibacteriaceae bacterium | reverse complement strand
ACCGATACAAATGCACATCACAGAATTTTCAATGAGTTTTCGTGTTCGCTTGGTGCATTCTTTAGAATATTGATGATCTATGGTTCGGTTTATTTTGCAGTTCTTTTCTTTACAACTTTATTTCATATTCCCACTGCAGAAGCTTTTGACAGGAAAGCACGAGAAGTTTCATCATTACAATATTTCAGCAAACTTATTACACAGGTTCTGGATTTTGATGATCTTGCAGAAACAGTAACCGAAATTGCGCTAAAAGTTAGTAATGCGGATGCCTCCTGGATAATATGGAAGGAAGAAAAAACTTTAAGACAACTTGCGCATAAAAATATCGGTTATCTTGATGCAGAACTTATCACAGGTTATATATTCAGAGAAAGACTTTTTAAAGATACCGGAACTTCATTTACGGAAAATCTTAAGAAGTTTGAAAAAAAATCTCAGCTTGACGAGCAATATTCTGCTGTTGCCGTTACTCCGCTTGAAACTCATAACCAGATAAGAGGATTCCTTGTAGTTGCTAAAAAAGGAGATTTTATTTTTGATGATGAAGATAAATTGGCAATTAACACTTTTTCTGATTATGCTTCTGTTGCAATAGAAAACTCAAGACTGCTTGAAGAATCAATTGAAAAAGAAAGACTAGAAAAAGAACTGGATGTTGCAAGAGAAATCCAGAGAAAAATTCTTCCTGCAAAAGATCCTGTTTTTGATAGGCTAAGTATTTCATCTGTTTTTATTCCGGCTTTTGAAGTCGGCGGCGATTATTACGATTTCTTTGAAACCGAAAAAAATCTTGATGGTAAACCAACCAAATTTGGTTTTATAATTGCTGATGTTTCGGGAAAGGGAATTTCTGCCGCATTTATTATGGCTGAGGTTAAAGGAATTTTCGAGTCCCTTTCAAGAACTAATGAGAGTCCTAAAGAAATTTTAACAAAAGCGAACCAGATATTAAAAAGATCACTCGATAGAAAAAACTTTGTAAGTGCTGCTTACGGTGTAATTGATTTTGAAAAAGAAACTCTTTCAATTGCAAGGGCAGGACATTGTCCTGTAATTTTAATAAGAGACAGCAAAGTTAATAATATCCGTCCAATGGGTATTGGTTTAGGATTAGATTATGGACCCCAATTTGGATCATCGCTTGAAGAAACCGAAATTAATTTAAAAGAAAACGATTTGATAGTGCTATATACTGACGGAATTACCGAAGCTAAAAACCTTGAATTAGAAGATTATGGAGAAGAGAAATTTGAAAATGTTCTTCTCAACTATGCAAACAAAAGTGTAGATGAAATTTCCAACGAAGTTATAAAAGAGATAACCCTTTTTAGTAAACAGGGTACTCAGCATGATGATATAACTTTAGTTATATTAAAATGGAAACATAATTTTAATAAAGATGGAGAAAAAGAATGGCTGAATTCAGCACATCAGTTAAAGACCAGAGTGGTGTAAGTGTAGTTTATTTAACAGGTTATCTAGACGCTCACACTGCACCGATGCTTGAGAGCAACTTCTCTGATCTTATATCAGGCGGCAAGTTCAAAATAGTTGTGAACTTCAAAGATTTGGTGTACATCAGCAGCGCGGGCTTAGGCGTATTTATGGCTTTCATCGAAAAAATAAGAGAGAACGCCGGCGATATTAAACTTACAACTATGAACGATAAAGTCTATAACATTTTTGATCTTTTGGGATTTCCTTTGTTGTACGAGATTTATAAAACAGAGGACGATGCTATTAAAAAATTTCAAGAGTTAGGACTTGGCAAACAATAAATCTAAAATAAATGAAAAGAAACTGGTTGTTAAAGGCAGGACTGAAAACCTTGCCAGGATAAGAATGTTCATCCAGGAAATTGCTTCTTCAGTTGGATTTAAGCAGGAATCAATCGATAATATGATGCTTGCTGTAGATGAAGCCTGCACAAATATTATAAAGCATGCTTATAAAGCTTATCCTGATGGGGAAATATTAATCAAAATTAAATACGAAGATAAAAAACTAATAATAACAATTATAGATTACGGTAAATCTTTTGCGCCTGATTCAATACCTGAACCGGACATACAGGAATATTACAAGCAGCATAAAGTTGGAGGACTTGGGATGTACCTGATGCGCACTCTTATGGATGATGTTGAGTACATTTCTATCCCGGGAAAATACAACCAGGTTCTTCTCTCAAAAAGTTTAACTTCACAAAATTAAAATGGATACTTCCGAAGGCTTTAAAGTAAAAAGGAATCTCACTGCTCTTGTGGAATTCAGCAGGGTGATAAACTCAAGTCTCGACCTGAACTTTATTTTAAATAATATCCTTTTTACATGCCTGGGAAAATTTCTTGCTGTAAAAGGTTTGATTGCACTTAAAACTAACGGAACTTTCGAATTAAAATCTTCCAAAGGTATTTCGCAGGAACTTTTAGCAAAATTTCCGGATATCAATTCTAAAGAGAATTTTCTTGAGAATGATGCGATGAAATCCTTTATTAATGAAACAAGATTACAGGCTGTAGAAAAGATAAGATCTTCCGAAGAGTGTCTTGGATTTATTTGTCTTGGTGAAAAGCTGAACCAATCTCCTTATTCCGATGATGATAGGGAATTCTTAAAAACAATATTGAATATCTCCGCAACAGCAATTCAGAACTCACGTGTTATTGATGAATTAACAAAAGTTAACCGCCAGCTCGATTCGAGAGTTCAAAGATTAAATTCTCTTTTTGAATTAAGTAAGGAATTCGGTTTAGTTAATGAAAGTACAAAAGTCGCGAGGCTTTTGGTTTACTCTGTTATCGGGCAGTTTCTAGTATATAAATTTGCCGTAGTAACTTTTGAAGATGATAAAATAAATTTTCTCGAATCTAAAATTAATAACCTTGAGCTGGAAAATTTATTAAAAGAATCTGATCTGAACAATCTGAATTCTCCGCTTACAAAAGAAAATATTCAAAGCAAATTTCCTGAGCTTGATAAGTTAAAAATTGAACTTATAATACCGATGCAGATACAGGGGAAAACAAAGGGTTTAATTCTTCTTGGTAAAAGAATCAACAATCTA
>CAZUOC010000393.1:0-3094 GCA_964622335.1 uncultured Ignavibacteriaceae bacterium | reverse complement strand
CGGGGATCTCAATACTTTTGTGGGTTACCAGGCAGGTAATAAAAATACAATCGGTACCCAGAATTCGTTCCTGGGATCATATTCCGGAGCTAATACAACTACAGGAGGTGATAATACATTTATAGGCTATTATGCAGGTTATTCAAATGTCGATGGCTTTGCAAACGCCTTCATCGGAACCAGGGCAGGTTACTCCAATACAACAGGAACAAATAACGTATTCCTGGGCACAGGAGCAGGCTATTCAAGCCTGACAGGTAACTATAATATCTTCCTTGGCTACAGGTCGGGATATTCTAATAATACAGGCTCTAACAACACATTCCTGGGATACCTGGCAGGTCAGTCAAATTATTCTGGCTATTCAAATGTATTCATAGGACCAAATGCAGGTTCATCCAATTATGACGGATACCGTAACGTGTTCATCGGGGACTATGCCGGTAACACCAATACAACAGGTGATTACAACGTCTTTATGGGCTATCAGGCCGGGCGTTTAAACCTTTCAGGAGTAAATAACCTGTTCCTTGGAAACCAGGCAGGTGAATCAAACAGTACAGGAAGCAATAATGTCTACATGGGCTATTATTCCGGGAACCTGGGTACAAACGGGCAGTATAATGTCTTTATAGGCTCTTTCACCGGGTACAATTCTGCTAATCCAGGATTGTACAATACATTTATCGGCTATATGTCGGGACGGCTCAATGCAGGGAATTATAATACCTTCCTTGGCTACTATTCAGGATATAACAATGCCGGAGGTACATCCAATGTATTCCTGGGTACAAGATCCGGATATAATAACGCAACCGGTAACAGTAATGTTTTTATCGGCGACCAGTCAGGCTACTACAACAGCGGGCCATCGTTTAACACATATATAGGGTTCAATACCGGCAGAGGCTCTTCAACTTCTTCAACCGGTACCCTGAACACATTCTTGGGTTATAATGCAGGCTTTTCAATAACCAATGGCAGTTCAAACGTCTTTATAGGACCCAATTCAGGCTATTCAAATAATACTGGAAGCAGCAACGTTTTTATTGGCGATCAAGCTGGAAATTCAAACACCTCAGGTACCTATAATGTATTTATGGGTTACCAGAGTGGTGCTTCAACCAGTACCGGTTCATCGAATATCTTTATCGGTACAAAGGCAGGAATTAACAATACCACAGGAGCAAGTAACGTAATTATTGGTGACCAGGCAGGAAGAACAAGCTCAACCGGCAATTATAATGTTCTCCTCGGGTATAATGCCGGGTATCTTTCCACAGCTTCATTCAATACCTTTATAGGATATAACAGTGGTTATAATAATGCGGGTGGTACATATAATACATTTGTAGGTTACTTGTCGGGTGTGTCAAATACATCAGGATCATCTAACGTATTTCTTGGACCGCGTACCGGTTCATCTAATAACACTGGCGCAAGTAATGTATTTATTGGAGACCAGGCAGGAGCTACAAACACCAGTGGAGGAAGCAACGTTTTCATAGGAGACCAGGTTGGTTACAGAAACACCATTGGATATACCAATGTTTTCATTGGCAATGAGGCAGGCTATACCAATACAACAGGAAATTCCAATGTATTTATTGGGAACCTGGCAGGGCGGTTGAATTCAACAGGGTTTAATAACGTTTTTATGGGCATTGGAGCGGGGTATAAGTCTACGGGATCGTATAATTCCTTTATCGGTTATAATTCTGGGTATTCAAACACTACAGGTAATTATAACGCATTCTATGGACTTTTGTCAGGATTCAGTAATACGACAGGTAGCTCTAACGTCAACATAGGTTCTTTTGCTGGTTATTTTAACACTTCCGGCAGTAGCAATGTTTTTATAGGTGACAGAGCAGGATATTATAACAGTACTCCCTCCTATAATACATATATTGGATACAATACAGGAAGGGGAAGTTCAACGTCGGGAACAGGTACATATAATACTTTTTTAGGGTATAGTGCAGGTTACTCAATAACCAGCGGAAGTTATAACGCCTTCGTGGGTTACCAGGCAGGAAATAGCAATACTTCAGGATCAAACAACCTGTTCCTGGGAAATCAGGCGGGTGAAGCTAATACAACAGGAAGTAATAATGTCTACCTCGGATATTATGCAGGAAATGCTGGGCCAGGTGGTCAATCCAATGTGTTTATAGGAACTTACAGTGGAAGTTCCACTACTGATCCCGGCAGTTTTGGTACTTTTATCGGTTACCAGGCTGGAAAAAATAATACAGGTAATCAGAATACCTTCATTGGCTTTAATGCAGGGCAGGCAAATACATCGGGGTATTATAATACAATGGTGGGTTATGCTGTTGGTGACGCAAATATTTCAGGCACGGGTAATGCCTTTTTAGGAATGAGTGCAGGAGGGGATAATACATCCGGATCAGATAATACTTATATCGGACGCTCTGCAGGACTACATAATAATGGTAACAATAATGTTTTTATTGGCCGGAATGCAGGTTGGAGTGAATATACCGTGTCTGATGTATTTATTGTCAGCAATTACACGAGTACCGCTATACCTCTGCTATATGGCTATTTTGATACCGGACGTCTGGGTGTTAAGAGAAAACCATCAGCAAATGCGTTTGAAGTTGAAGGAAATGCTTCAAAGACAACAGCAGGAAGCTGGCTGGCAAACTCCGATATGAGGATCAAGACAGATATTGAAGATATCGAAAATGCATGCGAGACGATCAGTATGCTGCATCCGATAAAATTCAAATATTCAGAGCAATGGAGAGATCAAAATCCTGTAATTAAGGATAAAGTATACTATAATTTTATTGCACAGGAGTATGCTAAGGTATTTCCGGAATCTGTTCAGGGAAGTGGAGAGTATATAGATAATGATCCACAGGAAGTACTGCAACTGGATGCATGGAATTCCCAGGTAGTTTCAATCAAAGCAATACAGGAGTTGATTTCGAAAAATAAGGCTCAGGAAAAGGAGATCATCGATCTGAAAATGAAATTAGCGGAACTAGAGAACCTCAAATCGTTAGAAACAAGGGTAGAACAACTAGAATTACTTCTTCTTAAAACGGGACAAAAGTAGATT
>CAZUOC010000392.1:0-3094 GCA_964622335.1 uncultured Ignavibacteriaceae bacterium | reverse complement strand
GAATCTGAATTAATTATTAACAAAAAAAAAAGAAGATGCTGAAACAAGTTCAGCATGACAGATTATGTCCAAAAAATTTATAATAATAGATGCGATGGCGATGGCTTACAGAGCCTACTTCGCTTTTATAAATCGCCCCCTCGTTACATCCAAAGGCGAACCGACGTCCGCTGTCTATGGCTTTATCAACCAGCTAATCAAAGTATTCACTGATCACAAACCTGATTATATTGCTGTTGCTTTTGATTCAAAAGAAAAAACTTTCCGCCACGATAAATATGAGAATTACAAATCATCGCGTGCAAAAATGCCGGATGATATGTTTCCGCAACTCGACAGGATAAAGCAGCTTATCGAAATGATGAAAATTCCTCTTTATATTATTCCAAAATATGAAGCGGACGATATAATCGGAACTGCCGCCTGCAAAGCTGAAGCAGAAGGATTCGAAACTTTTATCATCACTCCCGATAAAGATTTTAACCAGCTTATAACTTATAAGGTAAAAGTCATAAAACCCGGCGGCAGGATTACTGATGAGAATATACTTTATGATATAGCAAAAGTAAAAGAAGAATTCGGATTCGAGCCAAAGCAGATGATCGATTATTTGGCACTCATCGGCGATTCTTCTGATGATATTCCGGGCGTTGCTGGAGTCGGACCTAAAACTGCAATTCCATTAATTCAAAAGTATGGCTCGGTAGAAAATCTTTATAAACATATTGATGAAATTGAAAAGCCCGGATTAAAGAATAAGCTTGTTGAAGGAAAAGAAAATGCTATTCTTTCAAAAGATCTTGCTACAATTCATTGTGAAGTTCCTCTCGAGTTTAATTTTGAAGATGCAAAATTCACAAAGCCTGATTACGAGTCCTTAAGAAAGATTTTTGTCGAACTAGAATTCAAAGATATTTATAACAGGCTCCTTTCCATTTATGATTCCAATTCTGCAGATACTAAACTTAACGAAGTTACAGAAGATGATTTTGCCGCATTTGATGAATCAAAAGTAAAATATAAACTGATAAAAAATCTTAAAGAAGCAGAAGAATTAGCAAGTTATCTGAGCAAAAAAGAATTAATTGTTTTTGATACTGAAACAGATGGTCTTAACCAGTTTGAGCTGAATATTGCAGGAGTTTCCTTTTCTTCGAAAGAAGGAGAAGGATTTTTTATTCCATTACAACCCGAAAATTATGAAAAACTTATCACTAATCCGGATGAACGTTTAAGCATACAGGATTTTACAAAAGTTTTCAAAAAACTATTTGAAAATAAAAAGATCAAAAAGGTCTGCCAGAACGCAAAGTTCGATATTGCTGTTATGCGAAATCTCGGAATTAAAGTTGAGAATTTTTATTTCGATACTATGCTAGCAAGTTATGTTATCGATCCGGATCAGAAACATGGAATGGATGATCTTTCAGTAAAGTATCTGAAGTACAAACCTATTCCTCTTTCCGATTTAATCGGACCGAAAAAAGATTCAACTAAAATATTTGAAGTTGAAACAGAGCCACTGGGGAAATATGCAAGCGAAGATTCAGATATTACTTACAGGCTTTATGAAATTCTTGATAAAGAAATAAAGGAAGAAAAGCTTACCAAAATTGCTTACGATGTAGAGTTTCCTCTCATCCCAGTTCTTGAAGATATGGAAAGAGAAGGAATAAATGTTGACAAAGATGCTCTAAAATCTTTAAGCGATGATCTTCAGATACTTATTGATAATTATACAAGTGAAATTTATAAGTCCTGCGGCGAAGAGTTCAATATAAATTCTCCGAAACAAATGCAGGAAATTCTTTTCAACAAGCTCGGATTAAAATCGGGAAGGAAAACCAAAACAGGCTTTTCCACTGACGCAAGATCACTCGAATATTTAAGAGGCGAACATGAAATAATTGAACTGCTTCTTGAATACAGACAAATAACAAAATTAAAATCGACTTATGCAGATGCTCTTCCGAATCTTATAAATCCTAAAACAGGAAGAATACATACAAGCTTCAATCAAACAGTTGCATCAACCGGCAGGCTTTCCAGTAATGATCCGAATCTTCAGAATATTCCTATAAGAACAGACCGCGGAAAAGAAATTAGAAAAGCTTTTGTTCCAAGAGACAAAGATCATATAATTCTCAGTGCAGATTATAGTCAAATAGAGTTAAGAATTATGGCTCACATTTCCGGTGATGAAGCGCTTTCAAAAGCATTCAAAGAAAAAGAAGATATCCATAGAAGCACGGCTGCGCTCGTCTTTATGGTAAGACCTGAAGATGTAACAGCCGATATGAGAAGAAAAGCTAAAGAAGTGAACTTCGGAATCCTTTACGGCATTGGTCCTTTTGGATTAAAAACAAGATTGGGAGTTACTCAATCTCACGCAAAAGAAATCATTACAACTTACTTCAACACATTTAAGCGTGTTAAAGATTTTATGGATGATTCGATGATGCAAGCAAAAGAAAAAGGCTATGCAGAGACTTTATACGGACGAAGAAGATTTCTTAGAAACATTAACAGCGGCAACAGAGCCGTAAGACAATTCGAAGAGAGAGTTGCAATTAATATGCGCGTCCAGGGAACTGCAGCTGACATGATAAAGCTTGCAATGATAAATATTTACAAAGAACTTGAAAAAAGAAAAGTAAAAACAAAAATGGTCTTTCAGTTTCACGATGAGTTGGTCTTTGATGCACATAAAGAAGAATTAGATGAACTTCGTCCTTTAATAAAAGAATTGATGGAGAAAGCTTTGCCTTTGAATGTTCCTGTTGTTGTCGATACCGGTGTTGGAGATAATTGGCTGGACGCACACTAAAAGATGCAGTCATTCTGAAGGAACGAAGTGACTGAAGAATCTAAAGTGAGATTCTTCGCTGCGCTCAGAATGACAATTAAAAATTTGCTGTCATTATTAGGAAGTAAGGCAACTGAAGAATCTTAATATTTGGTGAATGAAAAACTATTATGTTTATATAATGACAAACAAATCAAAAACTCTTTATGTCGGTATAACAAATAAATTAGAGAGAAGAATATACGAACATAAAAATAAACTGATTGAAGGATTCACAAAAAAATATAA
>CAZUOC010000391.1:0-3101 GCA_964622335.1 uncultured Ignavibacteriaceae bacterium | reverse complement strand
CATTTGGCTTATACTTGTAATAGTTTGCACCAACTTTATAAACATCCCTGTCTAAATTGCCATCGTGTTCAAGTCCCGGTAATGGTGAAAGCTTGCCATCAATTTCTTTGTACTGCGTAGAAAGGATTTGTATAGTGTTTCCTGACTCGTCAGGGACTCCAATATTCATCAAGTATCCAGGAATAGCAGGTTCTCCCCAGTCTGATATTTGTAAAGAACTTCCGTTAAAATAAACATCATAAAATTTCTGGTTATCAATAGTCCTTTCTTGGGTATCATACTTAACAGGAGAGAATTCGACTACTATAGATCTGTAATCAGATGAAATAATTTTAATCGGGCTTTGCGAGAAAGCAGAGATAGAAAGGATTAAAAATATAAAAGAGATTTTGCTTTTCATTAAACCGGTTATTAGTTATAGAATCTTACGGACAAATTATTATGAAGTTCGCGCGAACTTTATTTCCTCTTGTAGCAAAAATCTCTATTAAATCTCCTTCTTTGGACAGCCAATTTAGCTAACTATTGGCATACTTGTCAAGGATATTTTCGCTAACTAATTTCCTCAAATATTCCTTTTAGCTTGTGAGAAGAAAGATAGGTGAATGATAGGAAATCTTTCTCAAAGAGTATTTTTTTATCAACCCCTATTAAAACTAACTTTCGTTTATTAATGCCGAAAATATTCAATGCTTTATATCTTTGGCTGACTTCTTTATGAGGGTCTGACAAAACCGGGAAATCTAATTTGCAGCTTCTGGCAAATGAATTATGCGATTCAACAGAGCCGGTATTTATACCAACTATATTAATTTCAAGATTATTGAATATTTCTCTATTAATACTGTAATCCGAGAGTTGTCTCGTACAGACAGGTGTATCATCTTTGGGATAAAATATGAGTAGTATTTTACAATTTAAATTATTATAAAGACTAAACGTATTTCCATTTTGATCTTCTAAAACAAAATCCTCAACAATCTCTCCAACCACTATAAGCCAAGAACTTCCTTATTTGCTTTCATTGCATTTATACAAAATTGAATATGTTCATCAAGAGGAATACCCAATGCTTCCGCACCTGAATTTATATCTTCCCGGCTGACATTTCTAGCAAATGCTTTGTCCTTTAATTTTTTCTTAACAGATTTTACTTCAACTTCATCTATTGTTTTGCTAGGTCTTACATAAGTAACAGCAGTAATGAAACCTGCAAGCTCATCACAGGCAAACAAAACTTTTTGCAATAAAATTTCCCTTTTTACACCGCTGTAATTTGCATGAGAAAGAATCGCATTCCTGAATTCATCCGGAAAACCTTTTTCTTTAAGAATTTCAGAACCCTTAAACGGATGTTCATTTTCAGTCGGATACATTTCATAATCAAAATCATGAAGCAAAGCTACATTTCCCCAAAATTCTTCATCCTCATTAAACTTTTTTGCATAAGCTCTAACACAAGTTTCAACTGCATAAGCATGCTTAAGCAAACTTTCACTTTTTGTAAACTCTTTAAGAAGTGAAAGACAAAAACCCCTATCTCTCGATTTATCTTCCATAACTAACTCTCCGATAAGTTTCATCAATGCGATAAACATAAATGCATTCAGGCAAACATTCATTCTCCGGTTGATTGCATGATCTATTTTTTATTCATTTGCAGGATTATAACTTGGACAAAAATTTCCAACAATACATTGTAAACATTTCGGTCTTCTCGCGATACATATCTTTCTTCCATGTGACATTAACCAGTGAGAAGAATTTATCCAATCTTTTTCAGGGAGAAGTTCCCTCAGTCTTATTTCAATTTTAAAAGGGTCACCTGAATTAATAAAGCCTAAAAGATTTGAAAGCCTTTTTACGTGTGTATCAACAGCAATAGAAGGTATTCCAAAAGCATTGCCTGCAACCACAGAAGCAGTTTTTCTTCCAACACCGTGAAGTTTATTTAATTTATCAAAATCCGCCGGGACTTTTCCCTTATACTTATCTACAAGTTCTGCGCAGCACTGTTTTATACTTTTTGCTTTTTGCCTGTAAAATCCTGTTGAGTAAATATCTTTTTCTAATTCTACAGAAGAAACATCAATATAATCCTGAGGTGTTTTATATTTTTTGAAAAGATCTTTTGTTACCATATTAACCCTCGCATCAGTACACTGGGCTGAAAGTATAGTAGCAATTAAAAGCTGAAAGGCAGTTTTATATTCTAGTGCCGGTTTAGGAGTCGGATATTCTTTTTTTAGTATAGTAAAAATTTTGCCGGCGCGTTTCTTTTCAGAAGCTAAATCAGATTTTGACGGCATCTTTATTAAACTTAGGATGTTTTATTAAAAGTCTTTCTACGTGTTTATTATTTATTATATGACTCTGTATTATTTCTTCAACATCGTCGACAGTTACTCCACCGTACCAAACCTGTTCGGGATAAATAACAACTGAGGCTCCAAACTCACAAGCATCAAGGCAGCCGCTCGTGTTTGCACGAACATCAGGTTTAAGTCCCAGTTCCTTTATCCTCTGTTTGAATCTTGCTTTTATTTCGGAACCGCCTTTATCAAAGCAGCATCCTTTCGGATCGTCCGGAGATCTCTTGTTTTCACAAATGAAAATATGTTTTTCGTAACGTTTCATAAAAAAATTAAGATTAAAAACAATTTCTAAAATACAAATAATAAAATTCAATATTGGAATACATTTAAGATTTGATTTTTGAGATTTGAAATATAAAAGTAGCGCGTGCGGGATTCGAACCCGCGATCCCCGCCTTGAGAGGGCGATGTCCTAAGCCACTAGACGAACGCGCCTGTTTGTTTAAAAACCTTGGTTAAAAAATAGAGATATACAATCATAAGTTCAATAATAAGTTAAATTCTTATTATTTGAGAAGTTTTTCAGATATCGGAATCAAAATAAGTTTAGTACAGCCATGTCTCTAAAAAATAGAAGAAGGCAACAACAGAAAAGTAATAGCCTAAAAGAGCGAACCATATTTTCATAGCTCTCTCATGAGTACTTCTTTCTACAAAATGACCCGCCGCTATAATAAAGATTACAAGCAGAACAACAATGTTTATCCATAATCCAGCATCATCATC
>CAZUOC010000390.1:0-3119 GCA_964622335.1 uncultured Ignavibacteriaceae bacterium | reverse complement strand
TCCATATTGGTTTACAGGTGTAACAGGTGTTGAACAAGTTCCCGGATTAGTGCCAAATAAATTTACTCTTTATGAAGCATATCCCAATCCATTCAACCCTTCCACCACAATCAGGTTCAGCATTCCGCAAAGTGGAAATATAACATTAAAAGTTTACAACGTAACCGGTCAGGAAGTAATGACACTTCTTAATAATGAATTTAAACCAAATGGCAGTTATGATGTTAAAGTTGATATGAGCAAGTTTTCAAGCGGTGTTTATTTCTATACACTAAGAGAGAATTCAAACTTTATAACTAAAAAGATGATTCTCTTAAAATAATTTTTCAGTAGAATCCTCCTTATCTACATTTCCGGGGCTATCTCAGAATTGAGATAGCCCATTTATTAGTTGGAGATTCAGCTGAAGTTTATCTATAAATAGATTAAAAACTTATGAAAGTTTTTTTCGGTTATATTTCATCAAAAAAATATTTTCTAATCATTGTAATACTTTTTACTTGTAGTAATTTTGTTTATGCACAAAATAAAGTGGTTGGCTATTATCCTGATTGGCTGGAATCTACACTTCCTCCCCAAAATATAGAATTTGAAAATCTTACACATGTAGTTCATGCATTTGCGTGGCCGCAAAGCAGCGGTAATATTTCTTATTATCAGGCAATGTTTAATTATGGTTTAGCCAGCGCAGTACATAATGCAGGTAAAAAAATTCTTCTTGCTTTCGGTGGCTGGGGACAAAGCGATGGATTTGCACCATTAGCTGCAGATTCATTGGCAAGAAATAATTTTACAAATAAAGTTGTAGAATTACTGTTAGATAAAGGCTATGATGGAATCGACCTGGATTGGGAGTACCCTGCCAGTACGGCAGAGGGAAAAAATCTAACAAAACTTGTTAAAGAATTACGCGAAAGGTTTAACCAGGAAAATCCCGAATGGATTATAACTATGGCTGTAAGTGCGGGTTCTTATACTGGACAATATATTGAATTCGATAAATTGGTTGATTATGTAAATTGGTTTTCGATGATGGGATATGATTTTCATGGAAGCTGGACAGCACATGCAGGTCATAATGCTCCTATTTATCAACCATCTAACTGCAACGACGGTGCAGATGATCTTGGTCTTATATACTTGAAAGTAGAACGACAAGTACCCGGCAACAAAATACTTTTGGGAGTCCCTTTTTATGGGAAAGAAATTGATGCAACAGGATTGTACCAACCGATTACGGGGAGCGTGACCGATTTATATTTTAGTGACATTGCTACAAGAATAATGAACAGTAATTGGAATTATAACTGGGATGATTTTTCCAAAGTACCGTATCTATTAAATACCGATCATACAAAGTTTGTTACTTATGATGATACTATGTCTATAAGAATCAAATGTGACTATGCAAAAGAAAATCAGCTTGGCGGTGTTATGATTTGGGCGCTCGGACAAGATATAGTTTCTAACAAACAACCATTACTTGAAACTATCGGAAAGAATATGGGATTAGTAACTTCCGTGAAAACAAATTTTATTTATTTAACGAATGGCTTTTATTTGTCTGATAATTATCCGAATCCTTTTAATCCAACAACAAAAATTGAGTATATAGTTCCTGAAACTTCAATGATAACTCTTAAAGTTTCTGATTTTCTTGGAAGAGAAGTTTCAACATTAGTAGATGAAATAAAATCGCCGGGAAAATATGAAGTAAATTTTGATGGAAGCGGACTTGCGAGCGGTGTTTATATTTATGTCTTAATTTCGGGAAATTATTCGCAGACAAAAAAAATGATATTACTTAAATAAGAATATTCAGTATTTAGAATTAAAAAATAAGTGAGAATTATTTTATTTATCATATTAATTTTTTTGCCGGTTATAACACCTGCTCAGAAAAAAGAAATAGTGGCTTATTATACTGGATCTCATGCTAACTTTTTGAAAGTATTGGAAAAAAGCGGTTCGGCGGATAAAATAACAGTCCTGGATTATGCCTTTGCAATACCGTTACTTGATTCGTCAGGGAATATTATCCCCGGATTCTCAGATACATATTCCAATTACCAGGAAATTTATTCAAAAGAAATGAGCATTGATGGAGTAGCTGACAGTTCAACTCAACCGTTAAGAGGACAGCTTAATCAATTGAGAAAATTAAAAGCAAGACATCCCGATTTAAAAATTATGTTATCGATAGGAGGCTGGGGAGGTTCAACTTATTTTTCCGATGCAGCACTCACACCTGAGTCAAGAGAAAAATTTGTTGATGCCTGTATTGATTTTTTTATTGAAGGAAATCTACCAGTTGAAAATAATGCCGGTGATAAAGGTTCTGCAAAAGGAATTTTTGATGGCTTTGATATCGATTGGGAATTCCCAATTAGTGGAGGACCCGAAGGAACACATTATAATCCAAATGACAGAGAAAATATGACGGCTCTGTTTGCTTTGTTTAGAAAAAAATTAAATGCGATAAATCCAAAGTTACTTTTAACTTCTGCAGTCTCTGCAAGGAGCTGGGAATTCTGGAAATATAACTTTAATAAAGATCAGCAATACTTGGACTGGTTTAATGTAATGACTTATGATAACCATGGCATCTGGGATTCACTAACCGGACATCATACTAATCTCTTAAGTTCACCAAATGATCCCGATTGGAGAAAAGAATCATTGGATCATACTGTAAAATATTTATTAGATTCTTGCGGTATAAGCTGCGATAAAATTATTCCGGGTGCTGCTTTTTATGGAAAAGGATGGGAAAACGTAGAGCCTACTAATTCCGGACTTTATCAACCGGGTAATGCTGATGTTGTAAAACATCATATAAGATTCAAAAATTATAATGATTATTCGGATATAATAAAAAATGGCTACCAACTTTTATGGGATGATCTTGCGATGGCAGCTTGGTTATATAATCCCGATGAAAAATTTTTCTGGACATATGATGATGTTCGTTCGATCGCATTAAAGGCAAGATATGTCGATGCATATAATTTAAGAGGTTTAATGTTCTGGTCAATAAATGGTGATGATACTTTGGGTACACTTGTAAATACTATTTGCAAAAAAAATATGACGGATTTTGTTGATTTCATTTCAAAAAA
>CAZUOC010000389.1:0-3146 GCA_964622335.1 uncultured Ignavibacteriaceae bacterium | reverse complement strand
AAGTGAAGCTATACGTAAGAGTGTATCATAATTTTGTATGTCCTATCTCAAATCATAATATTTGTTTTTCGAACTTTAAAAGTCGACTTTTTGATCGATCTAAAAATCTTAGTAAAATTTACTAACATATAATTATTTAAAAATTGTGATCCGGTAGTGAAGAAAGAACTTCAAATATTTCTATGCGGGTTTTTTATCTTATTCAATTTATGGGGAGACAATAGTTATAGAAATATTAATTATAAAATAAACCGATATTCACTAGTTCATCGTCACATATCTTCCGTAACAAAACCCGATCCTCTTTCTCCTTTTACAATTGGTAACGGCGAATTTGCTTTTACAACTGATATTACAGGCCTACAAACATTTCCGGAATTTTATGAAAGCAGTAT
Source organism: uncultured Ignavibacteriaceae bacterium (assembly GCA_964622335.1). Lineage (GTDB taxonomy): Bacteria > Bacteroidota > Ignavibacteria > Ignavibacteriales > Ignavibacteriaceae > RBG-16-34-14. The sequence continues at coordinate 2,751 of CAZUOC010000389.1, read as the reverse complement.
TCCATTAGGGACACAATCTCAATGGGGCTGGCATACAGTTCCAAATACACACAATTATTCTTTAGAACAGACTTTTGAATATTATAATACATACGGCAGGCAAGTGCCGTATGCATCAAATCAGAATTCAAATGCCGGGCAATGGTTGCGCTCTAACCCACATAGGCTTCAACTCGGGAGAATCGGCTTTAAAATAATTAAGTCTGATGGTTCGGAAATACGATTGGACAATATTACAAACATCAATCAATCTGCTGATATTTGGGAAGGAATTATCAAGAGTTCTTTTAGCGTTGTAGGATATAAAATTAATGTTGAAACCGCCTGCCATCCTCAAGCTGACCAAATTGCTGTCCGTATTAAATCTGAGTTACTAAACAAAGGAAGAATAGGAATTACTTTTAATTTTCCTTACGGATCATTATCGTGGGGGAAACAACCTGCTGCAAAGGCAAGTTGGAATAGTTCTGATATGCATTCATCAATCATAATCTCTAAGAAAAAACAGAAAGTTATTGTTGAACGAATATTAGATTCCACTAAATATTTTGTGAGTATTCAATGGGGAGGTAATGCAGAGTTTAAGGAAATCAAAAAGCATTCGTTTCTTCTCAATATCTCAGGTGGAAATGAATTCGGCTTTGTCTGTAATTTTTCGAAATATAAAAATGAGGAAAAACTTCCCGGCGTAGATGAAACTTTCAAGGCTTCAATATCGCACTGGAAAAATTTTTGGGAAACAGGTGGTGCTGTGGATTTATCCGGGAGTAAAGATCCTCGTGCAAATGAATTAGAAAGACGAATCGTATTATCAAGATATTTAATGGCAATACAATGTGCGGGTTCAATGCCGCCTCAGGAAACAAGTTTAACTTTTAACAGTTGGTACGGAAAGTTTCATCTTGAAATGCACTGGTGGCATGCAGTACACTTTGTTCTCTGGGGACATCCCGAATTGTTAGAAAAAAGTTTGTCATGGTATAAAAACATTTTTTTAAGAGCAAAAGAAAAAGCTGAACGACAAGGCTACAAAGGTGTTCGCTGGCCTAAGATGGTTGGATATGATGGCAGAGAAAGTCCTTCAACTGTAGGAGTATTTTTAATATGGCAGCAGCCTCATTTAATTTATTTTGCAGAACTATTATACTGCTATTATAAAGATAGATCCATTCTTGAGAAATATAAAGATATAGTTTTTGCGACAGCAGAATTTATGGCTTCCTACACTCATTGGGATTCTGATAATAACAGGTATGTTCTTGGTCCCCCGCTAATACCTGCACAGGAAATTTACAAACCTGATTCAACAATAAATCCTGCTTTCGAATTATCATACTGGCTCTATGGATTAAAAACCGCACAAAAATGGCGTGAGCGGTTAGGTTTATCCCCGGTAAAAGAATGGAATGATGTTATCGAACATCTTTCTAAGCTTCCTGAGCATGACGGACTTTATCAAAATGCGGAAAATGCCTTAAACACTTTTGAAGATAAATCCAACAGAAATGATCATCCAACATTATTAGCTGCTTACGGTATGCTGCCCAATGATTCCATCGATGTTAATGAAATGCGAAATACTCTTGATAAAGTTATGGAATCCTGGAACTGGGAAACCACCTGGGGTTGGGATTATCCATTAATTGCAATGACCGCTGCACGTGTTGGTGAGCCAGAAACAGCAATTGATGCTTTATTAATGAATGTACAGAAAAACAGGTATTTGAATAATGGACATAATTACCAGGATGACAGGCTTCCAATTTATTTACCGGGAAACGGTGCTCTCTTAACAGCAGTGGCAATGATGGCTGCCGGGTGGGATGGTGCCCCAGGTGTTAAAGCGCCGGGTTTTCCTAAAAACGGAAAATGGATAGTTAAATATGAAGGAATAAGTCCGTTACCATAAAATCATATAAATAAAAACTTTGTTGGGATTCAATATGTTTTCTAAATCAAAAATTTTCAGTTCGTTTTTACTTACAATATTTATATTTGTAAGTTCTGTAAACTCACAACCTATCTGGGAAAAGGATCAATTCAAGATTTTTTTGAAGGATGGTGTGATAGAGATTTTTAATAGTGAAAAAAAATTAATTGAGATTAATTCTTTTGAATTTAATTTTGTAAAACAGTATAAAGTTCTCGTGGATGAAGTTAAAGCTGATACTTTAATTTTAAAATTATTATTCAACGAAACAGATGGTTTTCATGAAGATTTTCCTTCGGCGATTCCATTAACAGTTTCCTACTCGAATAATACATTTCACTTTTATACATCTGATAAAACTTTCAATCATGTTACAATTAGAATGAATGATTTGAATGAACATTACTTCGGACTAATTGAAAAGTTATATCCATATAATTCTAAAAGTCCGGATTTACGTGGCAATGTTGTTGATGTTGACGTTTATGGATATGGTAATCTGGATTACGCGGAAAACTATGCATCTGTTTATTCTGCGTTTTACATGAGCAGCAAAGGTTATGGCAGCTTTTTCGATACCTTTGCTAAAGGACGTTATCAGTTTGCTATTAATAATACTACAGAAATTTATCATCAGACTGGGACATTGGATTGGTATATTTTTTATGGACCGACCGGTGACAAAATTCACGAAGAGTATTTTGATATAATAGGCAAACCAAAACATGTTCCTATCTGGGCTTGCGGTCCAATTTTCTGGCGTGATCAGAATGATGGCGGGAAAGATGAAATATTACAGGACATTGAAAATTATAACAACT
>CAZUOC010000388.1:0-3148 GCA_964622335.1 uncultured Ignavibacteriaceae bacterium | reverse complement strand
AACCGGCGACCTGCTCATTACGAATGAGCTGCTCTACCAGCTGAGCTAAGTTGGCAACACAAACTGAATGACTGATTGATTGAATGACTGAATGGTTGATTGATTTGTTCGTTTATCATTCATACATTCACCCATTCATTCATTCTATAAAAGAGTTCTTCGAACAACCATTCAAAGTCTGCTCTAAATCGTTATCTTATCTTCTTTTTATGCCTGTTTTTTCTGAGTCTTTTTTTTCTCTTGTGCGTCGACATTTTATGACGCTTACGTTTTTTTCCGCTTGGCATTATTACTCCTTTTATTTTTTAATGTGAACTTAATAATTCCTGTGCCCGTTTACCTACTTCCGAAGTAGGATTTATATTAACGGCTTTTTGCAGCCACTCTTTGGACTTTTCAATATTACCTGCTGCAAGATTTACAATTCCTAAATTTAAATGTGCAATCTGGTGGTTAGGATTATACTTAAGCGCTTCCGTCATTGCTTTAATGGCTTCATCATAATTCCTGAGGCTGTAATAGCAAACACCCATATCAACCAGGACATCGGCGTCGTTTGGTACCATCTTCAGATATTTTTGATAATCTTCGATAGCTTTTTCATACATTCCTGAGTCATTCCTGAGATGAGCAAGCTCAAGCAAACTTTCTTTATCACCTGGATTATTCTTTACTCTATCTTCAAGTTCATTTATTCTTTGCAGTGCGTTGAGATTAACTCCTGAACCCTGCTCTTGTGTGACATTCGTACTTACATTAGATGAAACGGGTTTATTAAAAACTCCTGCAGCCAAAAGAATAATAAATCCACCAACAATTACGATAGCCGCAATAATTAAAATTTTTTTCGAATCAATTTCTTTTGCAGTTTGATTAGAAGCCTTCTTCTTGCCGGAAGATTTTTCTTTTACAGGTTTGGGTTGAGAATGTTTTTTCTCTGAAACAGGTTTAATCGGTTCCTTTTTAACAATCTTTTCCGAACTGCTTCCTAACCTGATTCCACAGCTTTCACATACTTTGGTTCCAGCAGGATTTTCTGTTCCACAGTTATCACAAATTATAATTTCTGTTTCTATAAGATCTGAAGGAGAACTTTGTTTTGTTTCCCCTATATTCTGAAGATCAAATCCGCAGGAAGGACAAAAATTAAACTTACCTTTCAGCTCTTCGCCGCAATTAGGACAATACGCCATTGCTTGTTCAGCCTTCGCTTCCCTTCATCCCTTTATCAACCATCTCTTTAAATTCTTTTGAAAACTTAAAAGAAGGGACATAATGTTCCGGTACGAAAACCTGCTCGCCTGTTTTAGGGTTTCTAGCCTGACGTGCATTTTTCTTTTTCACTTTGTAGCTGCCAAACCCTCTAATCTCAATTCCCTTCCCTTCTTTTAAAGCTTCAATTACAGTTTTGAAAAATCCCTCAATAATTGCTTCGGTCTCAAGCTTTGTTAATCCGGTTCCTGATGCAACTTTATCAACGATGTCAGCCTTGGTCATATTTCACCTTTATTTTAATTAAAAAAGTTTCTAACTCCTTAAGATTCAAGGGGTTAAATTATCAAAGATTAACTGCAAAATCAATCTGATATAATCCGGTTACTTCATTGTTTTTTCTTCAAATTGTGTGTTTAATATCAGCTTATGTGAATCATACGGAGCCGGATTGCCACCCAGGTATTTATGAAACCACTCAAGATGAGCATTGTAATACAAAGGCATCGATTTAACATAGCTCGGCCAGTGTCCGTCATTTTTAAATATGATTAAACGGGAATCAACACCACGTGCCTGCAATGTTGTAAAAAACTGGATGCTCTGTGTGTAAGGAACCCTATAGTCTTTTTCTCCTGTTATTATGAGAGTAGGAGTTGAAAAGTTCAGTGGATAATTAGAAGGTGAAAATTTCTGATAATCCTCTGAATTCCATGGCTGCCCCTTCAAATCCCAGTTCGGGAACCATAATTCTTCAGTCGCTCCCCACATAGATTTCAAATCATAAACTCCCATCATAGAAACGAGACATTTAAATCTTTTAGTGTGTCCTTGCAGCCAGTCCATCATATATCCGCCGTAAGACCATCCCATCGCACCAATTCTATCTTTATCTACATAAGGAAGTTTTTCAAGAGCATCGGTAACTTTCATTACATCTTCATAAACTTTACCTCCCCAGTCACCGGAAATCTCTGCAGTGTAATCCTGTCCATATCCGGAAGAACCATGGGGATTAGGAAAAGCAACTATGTAACCGCTGCCGGGATAAACCTGCCAATCCCCTCTGAAAGAATCCTTCCATTGTCCCTGTGGTCCACCATGAACATTTAATATTAAAGGATATTTTTTACCGGCATCAAAGTTATGAGGCTTAACAATAAAAACATGAACCCTCTTTCCGTCTGCACCTTCGACCCACATTTGCTCAGCAGGTCTTACATCGACTTCATCAAGAATCTTTTGATTAAAAGAAGTCATTTGTTGAATAAAATTATCGGTCGTACTTACTCTATAAATTTCCCATGGTTTCTGTACAGCACTTGCCATATAATAAACCTGGTTTTGGTCCGGAGAAACATCAAAATCGAAAATAGCCTGTTTACCACTTAATGGAGTTATCTTTTGAGAATGTACATTAACGCTGTACAAAGGAGAATAACCTTCAACATCTGCTGTAAAATAAAGTGTCTCAGAATCTCCTCCCCATTTGAAATCATTTATTGTATAATCGAAGTTTTCTGTTAACACAGTTACACTTTTTGTCGATCTGTTGTAAACAGCAAGTCTCATCCTGTCCGATTCGTAACCCGGAGTGGTTTGCATTTTAAAAGCAATAAAAAAACCATTTGGAGAATAAACAGGATAACCGTCCCATGCTTTATTTTCTTTTGTAAGATTAGCTGTTTTTCCTGTTGCAATATTTACAACCATAAGATCAGAATTTGTGGAAGAAGCAATGTCCGGCTCAGGATTGAAAACATAGGATACTTCTTTGCTATCCGGAGAAATGCTAAACTTCACATCACCGCCAATCTTAAAATTTTCAGAAAGTAATTCGCTTTGTGTCAGCAACTGATAATAATTTGATTTGATGTTGTACAAGATCAGGCTCGTTTTCTTTTCACCATTATATTCAGTCCAGTGCCTGAACATA
>CAZUOC010000387.1:0-3151 GCA_964622335.1 uncultured Ignavibacteriaceae bacterium | reverse complement strand
GTCGTAAGCTAGAATTACATACTGATCGACAAAATCATTAATATCTGTTAAAGTTTTTTCACCTGAAGTTCCTCTTGAATGTAGAAGCATTCCTTTTACAATTGAATCTGCACGTTTGCCGTGTTGATTTATCTTTTCAAGATTTCCCCTTAGATCTTCGAGTATAGCTAAAACTTCTTCTTTATCATTCTTCTCCAATTCTACTTTTATCTCGTCTAACAACTCACCGCTTATCTCGGAAAAATTATTTACAAAGTTCAACGGGTTTTTAATTTCGTGTGCAATTCCTGCAGTCAGCTCACCAAGCGAAGCCATCTTTTCCGAGTGAACAAGTTGTGCCTGTGCAGATTTTAATTCGCTCAATGTTAATTCTATTTTATTTTTTGCCTCTTCCAGATTTCTAAAATCTTCGTAACGTGCATAAGCAATTGAAAATGCTTCTGCCAATGTTTTTACGAGATCTAGTTTCTCATCGGTTAGAGGGAAAACATCTCCAACGTAAAGCATGCCTTGTGTGAATGGAACAAAGTGAAGATTTAGTGATTCAGGTGGAGTTGAAGAACCCTGGTAAGTTTCGGCATTCTGAACCTGTCCCAACTTCATCATTGATTTTGTCCAGTTTATGAACTCCTCTCTGTTCCAGTGCTCTTTATAAACCTTCTTCTTTTTCCAGTGTTCAACAGTGTTGCTCGTAAGTTCATTTGCATCAAATGCTAAATTCAGCACACCCAACGCTTTACCATCGGGCGTGCTTAAATAAACGTGAGTCTGTTCTGTTTCTTCATTAATAATGAAAACTCCGCAGCGTATAAACGGGACTTCAAGTATTGTAAGTTCCCGCCAGATGATAGGCGTAATTCTATTGAGATCATCTGCAGTACGCATACTGGCAATTTCACCCCGAATTCTATCCAATGCAGCTTGTTTAATGGCTTCTCTTGCCTGTGCTTCTGCTTTCTTCAAATCAAAATATCTTCTGAAGGTAAGATCAATAATGGATTTAAATCTGTTTAGAATATTAATATCACTTTCTGTATATGGTTTTTCAGTCCAGGCATAAAACATTCCTTCAGAAAAAGAAAAGTAATAACCATGTTCAGTTTGTTTATCATGTTGTTTGGGATTATAAGGATTTGATGATCGTCTGAAAATTTCTTTATAATATGATTGAAGTTCCTCGTCACTCAGGGTAACGAAATAATTTTCATTTCTAGTCCAATATTCACGCTGTTTCATAAAAATCGGGTGAGCAGACATGTCTCCTTCGCCAATTACAGTTTGTGAATCACTTTCATCTGTAGTGGCAGCTGCATAAAAAACTCCTTTGTAAGAATCTTTTGTTAGCAATACCACACCACAGCGTAAGGAATTTATACCGAGCTTTGGCAATTCTTTGAACACTACTCCCATCGTATCTGAAATATCGTTACTCGAATGCATAGCCATAGCTTTAGCTCTGACTCTTTCTAATGCTGCTTCGATCAGAGCTTCTCTTGCCTGCTCCTCTGCTTTTTTCAGATCCAGAAAGCGACGATAAGTAAGATTGAATACATCAGCAAATCTTTCCAGGAGATTTATTGTTTCCCGGGGGACCGGCTCCGGTGTTGATATCAATAACATTCCAGTTGAAAAAAATGCCATTGTATGTACTCTTCGCTCTTGTCTTAACTCTTCTTTAAAAGGCATTTTCATTTCTTTCTGAAGATATCGAATCCAATCAGATAATTCTTTACCTGTCAGGTCGATAACCATCGATTTTTTTCCCTCTTTCCATCCGGCATACGTTTTTGCTATGGTTGTTGGCTCTTTAAGGCTTCCATTGAAATTATGATTAATTTGTTTGCCTCCCTGTTCCGTTGACCAGACTTCCATCATACCTACCTCTTCTTTCATAAGGCAGATATTAATTCGTTCCGGCGCACTTCCCAGTTCATTAAATTGTTGAAAGAGCACTGCGACTGTTTCAGAGAGCTCTTCGCTTTTATGCATTGCCATTGTTCTTGCACGAACTCTTTCCAGTGCAAGTTGTATTTCAGATTCTCTTGCTTGTGCTTCTGCTTTTTGCAAATCGAGGAAACGGGTGTACGTTTGTTCAAATACTTTTCCAAAACGTTTAAAAATATCGTGAGCTTCCGGACATGGCTCCAGCGTTATAAACATCACGTTTCCATGATCGAAATTTACCAGATGATGAATTTGTGTCTCCGGCAACGTTAATCCGGCAGCTTCCACCTTTTTGAATGCCTCATCGAAAACGGGAATCGTCTTTCGAAGGTATTGATAATGCTCCTGCATTCTCTCGCCTCTCATTTCCAACACATAAAATTCTTCCTTCATTTGTTTCGATTCCCGAAAGCGAATGAAATTCGGGTCTTCCGTTAAAGGAATTTTAAAGGCCGGATTGATTCCACCGCCACTTGGATCACTCATCCATGCGGTACATTCTTTTTCCCCTTTTGCCCAGATATTATAACCGCAACTGAATGCCGGCACTCCTAAATCCAGAATCTGCTGAAACAAAAGATCAGAAGCATTTTGCAGTTCACTACTGTGCTGCATTCCCATAGTGCGGCTTCTAACTTTTTCAAGAGCTGCTTCAATTTTTGCTTCACGCGCCTGCGCTTCGGCTTTTTGCAGGTCGTGGAAGCGGGTATAGGTTTGCTGGAATACTTTTCCAAAGCGCATCAGGATTTTGTTCTCCTCTTCTGTATATGGAGTACCCGAAAAATTCTCAATATACAAACCAACATTCTCCAGCAATACACCTGATCCGGCAAGGCCAGGGCAATTGAAATAATATTCCAATGATTCCTCCGGCACGCCCCGGATGAACTCAAAAAGATCTCGATAAAATTTATTTTTTTCTTCAAAACTCAGAAGGTATTTAAAGAAATCTTTTCCCTTTTCTTTTGCTTCCCTGATGCTGTTATTGGGTGGAGAATCAAAACAAGGGATTGTTATTTCGGATGGAATCTCGCGCTGATCAGCCAGCCAGATATGCAAATCATCTCTTGTTTTATAATCCATAATAAATCCGGTATGTTCAATATGAATATTTAAATGAACAAATTGTTCGTATACAAGCTGGATTACTTCTTTGAGCTCCTCACTTTTCTGCATAGCCATCGTTCTGCTTCGAACTCTTTCCAAA
>CAZUOC010000386.1:0-3153 GCA_964622335.1 uncultured Ignavibacteriaceae bacterium | reverse complement strand
CCGTTCGCCGGGATTGCCTACCAAAGGCAATCCGGAGTTGACGCCGGCGACGTATCGCCGGCTCTATGAAATCTATCCCGAGCGGGCCGGTCTGGACGAGATGCCCGAGGAGTTCGACGCGCGGCTTCGAGAACACCTCGCCGCGATCAGCCGCCCCGTCGGCCGGGGGCGCGGCGACTCACCCAGGGGACTGTCCCCTTCGCACGCACGCAGAGCAACGAATCGGCCTGTGCGCCAAAGTGCGATCGTGCGACAATGACAACGTCCAACCGCGAAGCGGTTGAATAGCACAACCCAGGGTTGCCGCGCAGCGGCTACCCTGGGCTATGATACGAAAGCCCTTCGGGCTACCTGAGCACACCCTCTCCTCTGCCGGCAAATCCGTCATGCAAACGACGCTCGGCAACCTGAGCACCAGCGGGTGCGACTTCATCGACGAAGATCACATGCACGCGCTGTTGCATCGCACGCCCGAGCCGGCCGAGGTCCGCGCGGTGCTGGACAAAAGCATGGCCAAGGAACCGCTTTCGGTCGACGAGACGGCCGTGCTCTTGGGGGCCGACGCGCCGGAGCAGATCGAGACGCTTTTCGACGCGGCCCGGCGACTCAAACGCGACGTCTACGGCAACCGCATCGTGCTTTTCGCGCCGCTTTACGTCGGCAACGAGTGCGTGAACGACTGTGCTTATTGCGCGTTTCGCCGCACGAACCGGCGCGTCACGCGGCGAACGCTGGACTCGGCGGACCTTCGCGCGCAGGTTGAGGCGCTGGTGGCCAAGGGCCACAAGCGATGCATTCTCGTCTTTGGCGAACATCCGCGCTACGATGCCTCGTTCATCGCCGAGTGCGTGCGCGCGGTCTATTCGATCCGCTCGGGCCACGGCGAAATCCGCCGGATCAACCTCAACGCCGCGCCGTTGGACCACGACGGATTCGCCACGGTCAAGGCGGCCGGCATCGGCACTTACCAGATCTTCCAGGAAACCTATCACCACGCGACCTACGCCCGGGTGCATCCGGCCGGCACGCGCAAGAACGACTACCTTTGGCGGCTCGACGGGGTTGCCCGGGCCATCGAGGCCGGCTGCGACGACGTGGGCATTGGGGCGTTGTTTGGCTTGTACGACTGGCGTTTCGAGGTTCTTGGGCTGGTGGCCCACGCGAATCATCTCCGCGCGCACTACGGCGTCGGGTCCCATACGATCAGTTTTCCGCGGCTGCGGCCGGCGCTGGGTGCGCAGATCGACGAGCCGCGCCCGGTCGGCGACGGCGATCTGGCGCGGCTGGTGGCCGTGCTGCGGTTGGCGGTTCCCTACACGGGTCTGATCCTGACCGCGCGGGAACCGGCCGCGCTACGCCACGAGGTGTTGCGGCTGGGCGTCTCGCAGATCGACGCGGGCAGCCGGATCGAACTGGGCGGCTACACCGAGGCGAGCCAGACGCAATGTCTTGAAAAGGAACAGTTTGAGTTGGGCGATCTTCGCAGTCTCGACGAGGTTGTGAACGAATTGATCGCCGAGGGCCACGTTCCGAGCTTCTGCACGGCCTGCTATCGGCTGGGCCGCACCGGCGAGCACTTTATGGAGTATGCCGTGCCGGGGTTTATCCAGAACCTGTGCACGCCGAACGCTTTGACGACGTTGGCCGAATACCTGGTCGACTACGCCGAGCCGGCGACGCGCGAGGCCGGTTGGCGATTGGCCAACCGCGAGTTGGCCGGGCTGCCCGAGGGACCGCGAAAACAGGCATTGCTCGATCGGCTACGCCGGATTCGTGAAACCGACGAGCGGGATTTGTACTTCTGATGTTTAGGAACCGCGGATGAACGCAAATGGACGCAGATTGTTTTTGTTGTTTTGGGCCAACGATAATGCTGCCTGCTTACCCACAATCCCGGATTGAACCGTTCCCTCGACTTCAACTCGTTCTTTGCTTGGTTTATCTGCGTTTATCCGCGTTCATCCGCGGTTCCAAGTTCTAGTTTGAGCATTGGGCCATGCAATCCACACCTAAAAGTCTTCGGCTTCACATCGGTTTGTTCGGGCGGCGCAACGCCGGCAAGTCGTCATTGTTGAACGCGATGACGCGGCAAAACGTGGCCATCGTCTCCGAGGTGGCCGGCACGACTACCGATCCGGTCGAAAAGCCGATGGAATTGCTGCCGCTGGGGCCCGTGCTCTTCATCGACACGGCGGGCATCGACGACCCGGGCGCGCTGGGCGTGCATCGGGTCGAAAAAACACGAGCGATCTTCGACCGGACCGACGTGGCCGTGCTGGTTGCCGAGTCGGGCCGTTGGGGCTCATTCGAGGAAACGATTCTTGACGAATTCGCCCGGCGGGGCGTTCCGCAAATCGTCGTATGGAACAAGTGCGATCTGGCCGAGCCCGACGCGGCGCTCGTGGCCAAACTCGACTGGCGGAAGATCCCTTGGGTCCGCGCCGTGGCCCCGCGCGGCGAAGGAATGATCGAGCTGCGCGAGGCGCTGATCAAAATCGTGCCCGACGAATACCTCAACGCGCCGCCGATCGTGTCCGACCTGGTTGCGCCCGGTGAGTTGGCGGTGCTGGTCGTGCCAATCGACCACGAGGCGCCCAAGGGCCGGTTGATCCTGCCCCAGGTCCAGGCGCTGCGTGATTTGCTCGACGGCGGCGCGATGGCAATGGTCGTCCGGGAGACCGAGCTGCGCGAGGCGCTCGGGCGGCTGGCGCGGCCGCCGGCGTTGGTGGTGACCGACTCGCAGGCATTTGCCCAGGTGGCCGCCGAGACCCCGCCGGAGATTCCGCTGACGTCGTTTTCGATCCTGCTGGCGCGGCAGAAGGGCGACTTTCGTCAATTGGTCGAGGGGACGTTGGCCATCGAGCGGCTCCGGCCGGGCGAGCGGGTGCTGGTGGCCGAGGCGTGCACCCATCACCCGGTGGCCGACGACATCGGCCGTGAGAAGATTCCCCGTTGGCTGCGCCAGTACGTCGGCGGCGAGCTGAGCTTCACTACGATTGGGGGGGCTATGTTTCCCAATGATTTGGCTGACTACCGGCTGGTCGTCCATTGTGGGGCGTGCATGTTCAATCGCCGGCAAATGCTCTCGCGGCTCGTTCGATGCCGCGAGGCGGGTGTCCCCATCACGAATTACGGTATGACGATCGCCTATAC
>CAZUOC010000385.1:0-3183 GCA_964622335.1 uncultured Ignavibacteriaceae bacterium | reverse complement strand
GGAGATTTTACATTAATTTCAACTAAAAACGTTAATATTGGAGGTAACTATAAAAAGTTGAATGATAGATTTACTGGGAAAGACTCTCGCGGAGATATACTTGGAATTCCGCTCGGAATGCCTAATCTAAAAACAGCAGTCGATAATTGCATTGAAAACGGCAAAGGAGAATTGTTAACAAACGCAGTTATTGATGCTTCCTATTGGACTGCAATTTTTTATGGCGAGCGAAAATATACTGTTACAGGAGATGTTTGGGTAAAAGCTTCGACATCCGACTTTCTTAATCCAAATGAAGAAATTTTTAAGCTAAAAACAAACTCACACGGTTTTGAATTAGTATCATTAACAGAACCAACTAAAGTAATAAAGGTAGATTATTTTGCTTCGGATAATTGAAGAAATTAGAAATATATAATTAAATTTTTTTTGATCCCTTTCTATTTAGAGGAAGGGAGAGCTTTCCTTTTTCAATTGTTCTACTTTGTATCTCCCTGTCACTTAAAAAGTGACGGGGAGTTGTTTATCTTACAGGGTAAGTAACTTCTTTCATATCACACAACTTATTCAACTTTAATACTTCCAATCCTCTTGGCTTTATACCGGTAATTATAAACGGATTCCCATGGTAAAGATTAATATTTGCAGAATATTTTATTAAGATTTCATTTGTATCATCAAAAGCCTGCAACATATTTATCCTATCGAAAGCGGTCAGGTATCTATCAATTGTGCTTCTGCAATTTTGAAGAAGTGGAAGAATAACATATTCATTTCCCCGGTTTGTTGTTCCTCTAAAAACCCATGTGGGAATATAAGATACATTTGAAATATGAATAGCTTTGTTTTTGAGATTTCTCGTTATTTCAATATTCAGAATTGTACCAGCGTCTGAATAACGCCATCTTTGGTTTGAAATAAAATTTCCCATCGAGTAAGCTACAAATCCAGAATCGAGCCATGTATTATTTGTTTTAAAAAACAATACCGGTTCAAGAACATGAGGATGACCACCGATAATTATATCTGCACCAAATGAAATTGTTTTTGAGACAACTTCTTTTTGATAAGCAACGGGTTCTCTTTTATATTCTTCTCCAAAATGATAATGTACGAGAACAACGTTGGCTCCGAACTTCTTAGCATTTTTTATATCTGATTTTATCAAATCAAAATCTATAAGATTTATTAGATAAGATTTCCCTTCAGGAACCGGAATACCGTTTGTTCCATAAGAGTAAGCAAGGAAAGCAATTTTAATTCCTTTAATATTTATGATTCTTATTGAGTCTCTGTCTTCTTTTGAAGTAAAAGTTCCGTTGTATAAAAGATGATTTTTCTTAATTACATTAATAGTTCTTAAAAGTCCGGCTTCTCCCTGGTCAAGTGAATGATTATTTGAAGTTGTTATAAGATTAAAACCTGCATTATAAATTGCAGTTATGTACTCATCCGGACAATTAAAGAAAGGGTATCCCGAATAACCTCTCGACTCCCCTGCCGCTACAGTTTCGAGATTGCCAAACACAAAATCAGATTGTCTAAAATATTTTTTTACTTCTCTGAAAACAGGATTAAAATCAAAACTGTCCTTATTTACTCTAGCATAATTAAATTGAGTTGAATGGCACATCAGATCCCCAACGACAGAAATTTTTGCAGTAACTATGGAATCTTTCGCAGAGAATCCAAAGCCATAATAATAACTAAAGATGCATAAAAAAGTTATCGTCAAAAATAATTTCATATAAAATTTTCTTGAGACTACTAAGAAATAATTTCAATTGAATTGGGAAAAGATGCAATTAAATATTGCATTTTGCAAATGAGAATTGAGTTACACTGTTTAATAAAAAGGCTGAATTAAAAAATAATCCAGCCTTAATTATTGAATCCGGTAATTAATTAACTGCCGGCTTTAGCTGCTTTTCTTTCAGCTTTTACGTTTTGTATATCTTTACGTACTTCCTGAGCGAGTTTTCTCAGATCACTCAGTCCTTTCCTTACTCTGGTACCCGCAGCAGCCTGGCCTCTTTCATAGAATTTTTGGAAATCGACCTCCAACTCTTTTACTGCGTTTACTAGGTCCTGGTATCTGTTCATGTTATTCCTCCTTTATATTGGTTGAGAAAAATGTTATTTAAGTCTACCTTCATACTCCGGTAGACAGGTTTTCCAGAACTATTTCTGCAATATCTTTTACTGAAACTTCATCAGATTTTTCAAAATGTTTTACTCCGTCATTCAGCATAGTCAAGCAAAATGGACAAGCCGAAACAATTGTGTTTGCACCTGTTCCGAGAGCTTCTTTTGTTCTTTCAATGTTTATTTTACCACCTTCTTCATCTTCAAGGAACATTCTTCCGCCACCGGCTCCACAACAAAATCCTTTGCTCTTATTTCTCTTCATTTCAACTAAATCAAAGCCATTAATCTCTTTTAACAATTCTCTCGGCGGATCATAAACATCATTGTATCTGCCAAGATAACAGGAATCGTGATAAGTTGCTTTTGTTCCTGTGTTTTCATCTTTTAACTTTAATTTCCCTTCCCTAATCAGTTCATTTATAAATTGTGTGTGATGCTTAACTTCATAATTTCCGCCAAATTGTTTGTACTCGTTGTTCAACGAGTGAAAACAATGAGGACAGGAAGTAACAATTTTCTTAACTCCATAGTGATTTAATGTTTCAACATTTTCCTGTATCAGCATCTGAGCAATATATTCATTTCCAAGTCTGCGAGCAGTATCACCATTACATTTTTCTTCAGTGCCAAGAATCCTGAAATTAACATTTGCCTTTTTCATTAATGAAGCAAAAGCTCTTGAAACTTTTTTATACCTGTCATCATAAGAACCTGCACAACCGACCCAATACAATATTTCACAATTGGAATCTTCAGACATGGTTTTAATTTCTAATCCTCCAGCCCAATTTCCTCTGTCGGCATGATTGAAAGCCCAAGGTGTAAAATTGGTTTCAAGACTTTTAAATACATTACCAAGATTGGGATGAAATTGTGATTCTGTAAGAACAAGATCTCTCCTCATATCAACAATAGAATCAACGTGCTCTATCATTACGGGGCATTCCTGGACACAAGCCAGGCAAGTTGTACATTCCCAAAGTTCCATATCAGATATATAATTATGAACAAGAGTTTGTTCAAAAACTTCTCCTG
>CAZUOC010000384.1:0-3192 GCA_964622335.1 uncultured Ignavibacteriaceae bacterium | reverse complement strand
TTAAGGGTATTTTTTTTATTGAAGGTTGTTCTTCCACAAAGAAGTGGCGACTGTAAAAAAAGCAACTTCTTCTCATAGTGAAAGCGAAACACAAAATAAAGACGAAGCTTTAGATCATTTTATTAATGGATCAGTTCTGGAAACCAAAGGGGAATATGCAGAAGCTATACTGGAGTTTCAGGATGCGCTCAGACTCGATCCCGCAGCTGGAGTTTATTATGCTCTCGCAAAAAATTATATGATAATTAACAAAATTCCACTTGCACTTCAAAATAGTAAAAAAGCTATCGAGCTATCGCCTGAAAAAGTAGAATACTATGATTTGTTGTCGGATATTTTTTCTGCAGCTCACCAGTATGATTCTTCCGCTGCTGTATTGGAAAAGATAATTCAGCTAGATTCAACCCAAATAAATTCTTATTACAAGCTTGCAAGGATATATGAGAATTCCAAACCATTGCAGGCAATTGCAATCTATAACAAGATAACAGAAATCGTCGGTCCTGACTGGAATATACTTATTCGTGTGGCAGAACTTCATGAGAACCTTGGTAATTACGATGAAGCTGCTGATGCTCTTGAAAAACTTTTAACTATAGATCCATCAAACGTAGTTGTTGAAAAATTGTTATCGGAAGTTTATACAAGATCAGGCAAAATTGATGAAGCTTTAAAAATAATTAATGATATAATCGAATTAACTCCCGATGACCTGGATGCCCGGGAAAGAAAAGCGCAGCTTCTGATTAAGAAAAGCGATTGGGCAGCTGCCGCTGACCAATACAATTATATTCTTGAAAAGCCTGATATACCACTCGATACAAAAATAAAAGTCGGGATATCTTTCTTTGCCCAATCCTTTAAAGACTCAATAATGCTTGGCTATGCCGAAAAGCTTTTTAATAAAGTAGACAAAGATACAACAGATTGGCAGGTTAAATTATATCTCGGTGCAATCGCTTTAACAGAAAAGAAAGACAGCATTGCTCTTGGATATTTTGATGAAGTTAAAACTCTCGCCCCAGAAAATTCTCAGGCGTGGAGTCAGTTAGGGGGATTATTTTTTGATAACCGGCATTATGACGAAGCCATAACTGTAATGAATCAGGCTTATCAGCTTTTCCCTCAGGACTTTGTAGTTAATTTACTTTTAGGATTATCGCTTGCTCAGAAGGACAGACACTCAGAAGCAGTAGAATATCTTAAAACGGCTATTGATATTAATCCTAATGATGTAAATGCATTGTCGGCATACGGTTATTCCTTAAGTCAGCTTAATGAAAATGATGAAGCAATACGTTATCTCAAAAAAGCTTTGGCTGTAAGTCCTGACAATGTGAATATTTTAGGAACACTTGGTTTAATATATGATGCTCTTAAAATGTGGAGCGAATGTGATTCCACCTATGAATATGCTTTGCAGCTTGATTCCTCAAATGCAACAGTAAATAATAATTATGCCTATTCATTATCTGAGAGAGGGGAGCGTTTAGATGCAGCTTTGGAAATGGCTAAGCTTGCAATAAAAAAAGAACCTGAAAATTCTTCTTTCCTCGATACAATCGGATGGGTTTATTATAAACTTGGTGATTATGATGAAGCAAAATCTTATATAGAAAAAGCTTTGAAGATAAGTGGCGACAGACCTGTAATGCTCGAACACCTTGGCGATATTATGTTTAAGATGGGAAAGAAAGATGTTGCATTACAGTTCTGGCAAAAGGCGTATAAGCTTGATTCATCAAATACAGATTTAAAGAATAAAATTGAAAAGGGTGAAATTTGAGAAAAACTCTTTTAGTATTATTTGCTTTAACTCTTTCTTTTTTAATCATTCCCGGGTGTGTTCCTTCTAAACCGACCGACGATGTTGAAATCCTCCCTTCCGAAAGACTTGTAGAGAAACTTGAAATTAATCGACGCAGGATAGAAAACTTTGAAGGTAACGGAACAATAAATGTAAGGAACGGAAGCCTTAATCAGAGTGTATCATTCAAAGTGATTTTGGAAAAGCCCGATTCTCTTTATTTAACAATGTATGGTCCTTTTGGAATTGAACTCGCCCAGGCTTTGGTTATGAAGAGAAATTTTATTTTTTATGATGCAATGAGCAATACAGCATACGAAGGAGATGTTGATAGTGATGTTTTAAATCAAATATTCAAAATAAATTTGACTTTTAGCGAAGTGATGGATGCGTTTATCGGTTCTGTTAACCTTACTAATAATCTTTATCGTCCTCCGGAAAAATATAATGTTGATTACGACAAATATGTCCTTACATATATTGACCCGAATACTCTGAGAAAATCAATATATTATGTAGATATCCGTCAGCTTGGCATTACAAATTACCAGGTTTTTGATAATGACGGAGAAGAGTTGCTTGAAGGCAGATATTCAAAGTTTGAATTGTTTGAAAACGTTGCTATTCCATATAAAATTGAATTAGAAAATACAAAAGATAACCAAAGGGTTTCTATCGATTATAAAAGCATGGCTGTGAACAAAAGAAGCATCGCAATTGATTTTAAAGTTCCCGACGACGCTACTATAATAAAATGGTAAGAAGTCTTTTAGTTTATATATTTTTATTAATTGTTCTCTCCTCAGGTTTTTCTTTCTCACAGGATGATATAACAAAAAGAAAAACCGAACTTCAAAATATCCGCGACGAAATATCAAATCTTGAAGACCAAATAAAAAATCAAACTAAAAAAGAAAAAGAATCTTATACTGCTATAGAAAATTATAACAGGCAAAGTTTTCTCTTAAATAAACTGATTGCTAAACTAAGATCTGAAGAAAAAGCTAAACAAAATGAAATCACTGAAAATCAAAAAAGCATAGATGAATTAGAAAAACAGATAGAACTGCTTCAAAAGAATTATTCAAAATATGTTGTTGCTGTTTATAAATATAGCAAGATGGATGAACTTGCCGGTATTTTTGATTCCGAATCGCTTCACCAGGCGATGGTAAGAATAAAATATCTTCAGAGTTTTTCCAAAAGAAGACAAAACGATTTGAAAGAATTTGAAAAGTCTAAAGAGGAACTTGTAGAATTAAGAAAAAAATTAGAAAAAGAAGTAAAAGAGAAAAAGCTGGTGACAGCCGAAAAGAAAAAAGAAGAAGCAGGTCTGGAAGAAAAGCTGGCGGTGAAGCAAAAAGTTCTCAAAAAAATAAAAAATA
>CAZUOC010000383.1:0-3194 GCA_964622335.1 uncultured Ignavibacteriaceae bacterium | reverse complement strand
ATATCAGATATATAATTATGAACAAGAGTTTGTTCAAAAACTTCTCCTGATGTTTCACCATTTACAACAAGAGGAGCTTTATCAATTGTTCTTCTGCGAATATCAACCATAATTTTTCTAGGAGATAAAGATTTACCAACCGTAGCAGCCGGACAAGAATAAGTACATCTTCCGCATTCTGTACAGGAATATCCATCAAGAATTTGTTTCCACGAAAGTTGTTCAATATCTGCCACACCGTAAACCTCAAGAGTTTCGTCTTCAAGATTAATCGGCTTTAACGTTTTTCTTTTTTCATCAAGATTAGCAAAAAAAGTATTTGGCAATGATGTAAGAACATGCAGATGCTTTGAATAAGGTAAGTAATTCAGAAATCCGAAAATAACAACAATATGTGCCCACCAGAAAAATTCATAGTAAGAACTAGCACTGCCGTTGTTGCTGTAAAACATTCCGGCAAAATATTGTGAGACCGGTCTTACTTCATATTGACTAAGGACAAAATTATGTTTCGCAACGAGAGAAATATTTTCTCCTAGCATAAAAACGCAAACAAAAATTATCATCATCAAAATAAAGGCGGCATCGAGTTTGCCAGATTTGTCTACTTCAAGTCTTGGAATGTGGCGAATAAATCTTCTATACAAAGCATATAAACAGGAAACTATCACAAGAACCGAGAATATATCCTGAACAAAAGTTATAGCTGAATAAAGTATACCTGTAAACCTGAGATTAAAAGGAGAATAAAATCCTTGAATTATTGCTTCAACTATTGCAAATAAAAACAAGACAAACCCCCAGAAAATAATTAAATGAAGAACTCCTGCTTTTGGATCTCTTAATAATTTTGTTTGAGCAAATGCAATGACCCACACTCTTTTAAGTCTTTCGCCTATTTTATCAAATCTGTAATCTTTCTTTTTCGCCACGAGCATATAACGAATTAAATTCCTGCAACTCCAAACAAAAACCGAAACCGATATAAGGAAGAAAAGGATAAAGATGATATTTTTTAATTCCATTTCATATCCTTATATGCCAAATATCTTTGCAAAAATTTTATTTTGTTTTCCTGCCTTTAATTCCAAAATAAATTGTTGAAGCAGCAAAAGTTTTTATTACCATCCAGATTGAAAAAATGGCAGCCCCGGATTCCAGAGCCGACGTGAAATCTTTCACATAAAAAGTATATAAAAAGAGAACACCGACAAACAGGATAATTATATCTGCCAAAAACATAGCTAAGGTCACTGCTATGTAAGATCTGTTTTTCTCAACTATATAACCTGTCACAAAAGCAGCGATTGGAAAAGCAAGTAAATATCCACCGGTTGGTCCAAACAAACGCGCAAAACCTATAGCTCCATCCGGAATTGGTGCAAAAACAGGAAGCCCGATAATACCAAGTAAAAGATAAAGTAATTGATTATATGCTCCATTCCTTGCACCTAAAAAAGCTCCCGACAAAAGTACCGCCATTGTTTGTAAAGTAAGTGGAACCGGTTTTAATGGAATTGCTATTTGCGCAGAAACTGCAGTCAGCAAAGTAAAAGAAAATACCCAGACAAATTTGTTCTCAGCTATTCTTTGCGAAATTGCTTTAATTGATACATTTTTTGCAATATGATTCATAATCAGTTTCCCTTATTAAAATTTAACTATTCAAAAGAATTACTAAGAAATCACTATTTGCAAAGTATTCACAGGTATTAGCGATTAAAACCCCAATTTTAAAAACCCTTGAATTATGAACAAAAACAATATATAAAGATAAGTGTATATTCCCTACAAAAATATTAAAATCGTTGTTTATTGCTGATAAAAAACGAAAATCTTTGCTCATCTTTATCAAATATGCAGATTAAAGTTAGAAAAGTCAAGAATTTAGCCCGTTTTCAAACTTTTTTATTTATGGTGATTTTATGTGAATTTTAACCTAAAGAAACCCTGTTTTTATATACACGTAAGTTTTTGTAATACATTAAGTTATCTTTATTTTAACCAGCTATTTAAGTATTTTTTGAGCAGTTAAAGATGAAAATCATTTAGAATTTTTTCATATTAAAATTGTAACTGCTCTTCTGATTTAATTAAAAAGTGAAGAGTGATAATGAGATACCTTCTTGTAATACCTTCTATCGATATAAAAAACGGCAAAACTGTACGTGTTGTTCAGGGCATTCCTGAACTCGACTGTCAGGAATACGGCAGCGATCCTGTTGAAATGGCAAAAATATGGCGCGCAGAAAATGCAAAACTTCTCCATATAGTAGATTATGATGGCGCTATCGACCACTCAAAAGTAAATTATCATATTGTTGAAGAAATTTGTTCATCTGTTATTATTCCTGTGGAATTTACAGGAGGTATCAGGACTCTTGATGATGCAAAACAAATTTTAGATATCGGAATTTGCCGTTTGGTAATAAGTACAATGGCAATAGAAAATCCTGAGGAGTTTAAAAAAGTTTTGGAATATTTTGGTCCCGAAAAGATATGTGTTAACCTGGATATTGTGGATGAAGAAATTGTAACAAGGGGCAGGCAAAGGAAATCGGGAATTTCCTATATCGAATTTGCAAAGAAAATGACTGTACTCGGAGTAAGAAGATTCATCGTTACAGACATTGGTAGAAACGGTGTTATGGCTGGTCCTAATCTTGAAATTTCAAAAGAGATCGCTGTGACTACTGGACAAAAAGTTACTCACTCGGGCGGCATAAGAAATAAAGATGAATTGCTTGATATTCAGAAACTTATGCCTTTGGGAATTGACTCAGTTATTGTTGGGCGAGCTTTATATGAAAACAGGTTTCCCTGCCAGAAACTCTGGCGTGTTGCAGAATCCGGAATATTTACTTGAGGTAATTAATGAAAGAAAAAAAAAATGTACACAGTAGCTTCTGGACGAATATATTTAATTCTCCTGCCAAAAAATCGAATTTAAGGAAATCTCTTCAATCAATTCCGCTTTTCAGTGGTTTAGTCGGTAGAGATTTTTCTATTCTTATGAATATTATTCATAACAGGAATTATCTTGCGGGCGAATATATTTTCTACCAGGGCGATCCTGGAATCGGACTTTATATCATAAATGATGGAGAAGTAGTAATCCAGAGAACAGATGAAAGCAATAATGTCGTTCCCCTTGCTACATTTTATCCGGGAGATTTCTTCGGAGAACTTGCTCT
>CAZUOC010000382.1:0-3200 GCA_964622335.1 uncultured Ignavibacteriaceae bacterium | reverse complement strand
TATGGATAACATTTTACTATTTTGGGATCTTCAGACAAACATAGAAATGAACACATATATGAAAGATTGTCTATTTTACAACTTCATTTTTTATTTAAAGGTTAAACGGTACGTCAGTAGTACATCCACGTTTTAAGGTTGGTAAATAGATCATAAATTAACGATATCAGGCCGTGTAAAATATATACTCATTGAGCGGGGAAACCAATGGTACCCCAACCGTTCTGACATGATTCGTTTTAGTCTCGTCTATTAATAATTGTATGCTTATCACTATTATCTCATAGATATTTGATAAAGGATTACGTCAAAAGTATTAGTAAAAATCAACTCATAATTCAGTTTACATCGTGGCTGTATTCAGATAAGCTTTTTAAAAGAAACCGTATTCAAAAATAAATTTAGAGGAGTAATGATGTCCAGAAAAGTCAAGTATCTTATTTTAACTCTGATTTTACTACTAGCTTTAGCGTGTTTTCCTGCATCTGCAAGTGCAAACGGTACATCATATGATTATGTGATAATCACTACCAATGACATTGAAGCTAATAGTCAAGAACTACAGTTTTTTATCAAAATGAAAGAAAAGAACGAGCACTCAGTCCTGGTAATAACCGAAGACGAGTTTGGAACTGAAGAAGGCCAATATCCAGATGGTACAGCTGACAAGATCCGTAAATGGTTACAGGAAAATTATTTGAAACTTGGCATCGAATATGTTCTCCTAATAGGTGATCCTGACCCAGATAGCTATAAAGAAGGTGGGGATAGTGTCGGCGATATACCCATGAAAATGTGCTATCCAAGGTATTTCAGGGTAGGAGATGGTGCACCGACCGACTTATACTACTCGGATCTAACCAGCAATTGGGATCTGGATGGAGATGGCTACTACCATGAATTATTAGCTCATGATAATCCGACAAGTCCCCATTCTTCAATCAATGAGGATTACTTCTCTGTTGAATGGTCTGGATATGTCTATATAGATCATCCTAACACCAACTACAATTTTAGGGTTTTATCCGATGACGGTATTAGAATAACGATTGGTGGTGGCACTGTTGATATGAATGACCTGGATAAGGAAGGTCTTTCTTATACAAATGTTTATAATGAAACAGTGGGGAGTGCAGGGCGAATTCCGATAACACTTCTATTTTGGGAGAATTCAGGTGATGCTGTTTGTCAGCTTTATTGGCAAAATGATGCCGATGGAGATAGTTATAAAATCATTCCTTCAGAGAAACTTTACACTGATGACTCAGATTCTGCTTCTGGCGGATTGAACGCCGGCTATTATAATAATGAAGCAGGGGATAATCCTGAAAACGAGTGGTGGTTAGAGACTCCTGATTATACGACAACAGATTCTACTGTCGATTTTATCTGGGGAACAGGAGATATTGACAATTCAAATCCAGGCTATGTTCCAGAGGTATCTGTTGGTAGAATACCGGTATACAACGATGACTATGAACAACTCGATGAAATCCTGAGAAAAATTATAAATTATGAAACAGATCCGGGAGACATTTCCTGGAGAGAATCAATACTTCTACCAATGGTGGAAATGAATGACACGACATCAAGTGCAGGCCTTGGTGAAGCAATTAATAATTCAATAGCGAACCCAAATGGATTTTATTCCTATAGAATTTATGAACCAGATTCGGGTTTTACCCCGGAACTTACTCCACCTACAATTAATAATGTTAAAAACGAATGGATGAACGGTTACGGTATGGTAACCTGGCATACCCACGGGAGTGAAGAGGGTGCATCTTATGTTATGGATACAGCACATGTTGGAGCCCTTGATGACACCAAACCTTCGTTTACCATGCAGGCATCGTGTCATAATGCATGGCCTGAGAATCCGGACAACCTTGCGTATTCTTTGCTGAAACATGGAGCCATAGCAACAATTGCTGGAACAAGGATGACAACAGTTCAGTTTGGAGATTATGTATATCCAGCAAGCTTCTCCCAATATGATTATTATAATCATCAGATAGCCTATTACTATACTCTTTATGTTATACAGAATGGCATGACTGCGGGAGACGCATACGCAGAGGTAGTAAAATACCATGCGGCTATTAATGCGAACGCAATCGAGTTTAACCTGTATGGTGATCCTGGATGCCAGCTATTAACAGTTGATCCAAATTATTTTCCAGTTGCAGATGCTAACGGACCGTATACCGAAAATGAAGGAACAGCAGTTGTTTTTGATGCAAGCGGGTCTTATGATCTTGATGGAGAAGCACTTGAATACCGCTGGGATTTCGATGGCGATGATACATGGGATACAGACTGGTCAGCAAGCCCCACTACTGAGTATACGTGGGGTGATGATTATTCAGGTACAGTCAAACTGGAAGTAAGAGATGAAATCGGAAAAACAGACATCGATGAAACAATTGTAACAATTCAAAATGTTGTACCAACAGCATCATTTGAAACATTAGGTCAACCGAATCCACAGTTTATTCTACCAAATCAAGAGTTAACATTTACGGGAGCTTTTACAGATCCAGGATGGAAGGATACTCATATAGCTGCCTGGGACTTTGGCGATGCAACCATCATTCCAGGTATTCTTACAGAAGAAAATGATGAACCGGATTCAACCGGGAAAATCACAGGGAAGCATTCATATGCAGTACCTGGAACTTATACAGTTACATTAACTATAACCGATGACGATGGTGGTATTGATACAGATACTACAACAGTAGTAATAGTAACCGCACTTGAAGCACTGCAGGACCTTGACGACTACATACAAAACACGGCGGATGATGACTTTAAAGACAAGGCAAAGACAAGAAAGAAAGCATTTAGTAACAAACACAATGCAATCTATAATATGCTTGATACCGAAAATTATCAGGGTATAATTCAAATATTAAACGAGGATATTAGAGAAAAATGTGACGGATTAATCGATGGAGATCCGAACAATGACTGGATAACAGGCGAAGAAGCGCAAACGCATATATGCATGAAGATCGATGACATATCAATATATCTGAATTTCTTGCTCAATAATTAGGCTGGATATATCTGTTATCATAAAAGGGGCTGTGAACTCATATATGCACAGCCCCTTTTACTATACTTGTAATCTCCAACAAAATGAGTGATTGTTTAACCGACCTGTGATCACAAATTTCCAAGAATTGTTGGGTAAC
>CAZUOC010000381.1:0-3202 GCA_964622335.1 uncultured Ignavibacteriaceae bacterium | reverse complement strand
TACCCCTTCACCAATTAGATTCCATGAGCAGGTAATATTATTGATAGGATTAACGGCTTCAATGTATTCTCAAAATTCAGAAACAAAAGAATTTAAGATTAGAACAGGAGTAAACGTCAGTCATTGGTTGTCGCAAAGTCTGAAGCGGGGTGAAGCAAGAAGAAACTATATCATTAAAGCAGATTTCGATACAATAGCTTCTGCCGGCTTTGATCATGTAAGAATTCCAATAGATGAAGAGCAAATGTGGGACACACTCGGTAACGAACAACAAGAAGAAGCTTTCGAACTTCTTCACGATGCCATTGGATGGGCTTTAAATGCGGACCTGAGAGTGATTGTAGATTTGCATATTATACGGTCGCATTATTTTAATGCAGAATCAAATCCTTTATGGACTGATCCTGCTGAACAGCAGAAGTTAGTTAATATGTGGATGCAGCTTTCAGATGAACTGAAAAAATATCCAAATAGTATGCTGGCTTATGAAATATTGAATGAAGCTGTTGCAGAAGATCCGGAAGATTGGAATAAAGTTCTTAACAAAGTTATAACTGCCATTCGTGAAAAAGAGCATGAGAGAGTAATAGTAGTCGGTTCAAACAGGTGGCAGCATGCAGATACATTTCCTGATTTGAAATTTTCCAAAGATGATAAAAATCTTATTCTCAGTTTTCATTTTTATACTCCCATGGCGTTAACACATCATACTGCGCCATGGACATCGACCGGTGAATATAAGGGACCTGTAAATTACCCGGGATGGATTGTTGATACATCTAATTATGCAGGGTTATCGGAAAAAGCTTTAACAGCTATGAGAGACGGTGCAAACGGATATTTTGATAAGCAGAAGCTTAAAGAAATAATGGATCCTGCAATTAAAGTTGCTAAAATGTACAACCTTCCTTTATATTGTGGAGAGTTTGGCATTTATCCAAAAATACCTGAAGAAATAAGCTTACGCTGGTACAAAGATGTCTGTGAAATATTTAATGAAAATAATATTGCCTATTGTCATTGGTGCTATAAAGGTGATTTTCCGGTGGTTGGTAAGAATAGTGTACTAAATCGGAAACTTACAGATGTTTTAACAGCAAAATAAAATTTTCTGCCCGGGTTTATTTTTACATGAATTAAAGGAGCTTTATCCGGTATTTCTTATACCTGCTGCAATACCATTAACACTTGCACGCAAAATGTTAAGAAGGTCTTCTTTTTTCTTCTTCGATATTTTGCTCCGGTATTGTTTAATCAAGTTTACCTGTATAAAACTAATCGGGTCTATATAGGGGTTGCGAAGATAAAGTGTTCTCTGGAGTATTTTGTTGTCATCAAGTAGATTTTTTTCATTAGCAATAAGTGTAACATATTTAACCGATCTTTCATATTCTTCATTTATCAACTTAAAAACTTTTGCTGCATTTTTATCCTTGCAAAGAGAAACATATTCTTTCCCGACAATCATATCTGTTTTAGTAAGAACCATTTCTATATTTTGTACTAATGCTTTAAAGAATTGCCATTTATTATACAGCTCCCGCAGTTGTTTGAGGGTGATAAGTTTATTTTTTAGAGAATATTCAATTGCATAACCGAAACCGTACCAGCCGGAAATAGTCTGCCGGTTTTGGGTCCAGGAAAAAACCCACGGTATAGCACGGAGAGAAGAAATATCTTTTCTTTTTTTCCTTGATGGTGGGCGCGAACCAATCTCTATCTTTTCAATTATATCAATCGGCGTTACACTTCTGAAATAGTCAACAAAATATTCATGTTGAATTAATCTTTTATAATGTTCTAATGCAGATTGAGATACTGTTTCAAATTTCTTTATGTAATTCCGGATTTCTCTTTGTTCACTTTTTCTTGCAGGATGAATTGTTTTCCAGAGCACTGCTGAAGTTATTATTTCAAGACTTTTCTTAGCAATATCATGCATAAGATATTTTGAAGAAATCATTTCTCCCTGTTCCGTAATTTTGATCTTTCCCTGGATTGTGCCGGGGGGCTGGGCAAGAATAGAACGGTTCACAGGTCCGCCGCCTCTTGAAATGCTGCCGCCCCTGCCATGAAAAAGTACAAGTTTTATTTTTCTTTTCTTTGATATTTCATTCAAAGAGATTTGCGCTTTGTAAAGCTCAAAATTAGAAGTTAAAATCCCACCGTCTTTATTGCTGTCCGAATATCCAAGCATTATTCTCTGATAATTATTGTGAAGCTTCAGGTGCTGTATATAAGCTTTATTGCTATAAAGATTATCCATTATCTTAACACAATTTCGGAGGTCATTTATCGTTTCAAATAGTGGAAGAATTTCTAAATCGGAAGATGTTATTTTATTGTTATGAACTTTAATCAAGCCAGCTTCTTTTGCGAGAAGAAGGGCGCCGAGTACATCCGACATTTCAGAACTATTGCTGATAATATATTCGCCGGCTGAATCCTGGGAAATATTTTGCTTAGCCCAGAGTATAAGACCAAACTCATAAATAATTTTTCGCGTATCAAGCGACAATTTTGAAAAACTGTTTGTCAAAGGACGGGGATTTAGAATTTCTTTTGTAAGTAAGTCAACTTTTTCTTTCTCAGAAAGTTTGTAATACTTAACCGCGGGATCTGAAATACTCAGAGTTTCTGCAACGGCTTTTCTTAACAGGTCCGCGTTTTGCCTGATATCCAGTTTAACAAAATGAAAACCGAATGTTTTAATCTTTACTATGAAGGGATCGAGAAGATTTTTAACAAGCTGGTTGCCGTCATTTTTTCCCAGGCTTTCTGTAATCAGGTTAAGATCATATAATAGCCCATTTGAGTTCTTATAATTAAGTTTTTTATCGTTTAGAGTATTCTCAAGTTTTTTATAGATCAGGTAGAGTTTTGAACGGTAAACTTCACTTTCTTCTCTCAACATTGTATCAGACGGATTTATTTTAAGCTGTCTTTCTTCCTTCCTTATTGATTGGAGTAATTTTTTATCGGCTTTTTTTATCCTGACAGAAGTGCTTAGTTGTTCATAAATTTTGTTTAATTCCTGGAGATACAGGTTAATTATTTCTCTCCTGAGAATTTTAAAAGCATTTTTCGTTATATCCCCAGTAACATAGGGATGACCATCTCTGTCACCGCCGATCCAGGAACCGAATTTTAAGAGTGTTGGAATATTCGAAGTATAGTTTAGTTCATTTTTAAAAGCGAAACT
>CAZUOC010000380.1:0-3202 GCA_964622335.1 uncultured Ignavibacteriaceae bacterium | reverse complement strand
AGTGATTTGTATAATGTGAGTGCTTTAATTCTTTCTTCAGGAGATAAATAAATATTTCGGGAGCTCATTGCAAGACCATCTGCTTCCCTTATGATCGGGCAAACAACAATTCCAATATCATATTTAAGATCGTTAACCATTTGTTTGATGATCGCAGCTTGCTGTGCATCTTTTTGTCCGAAGAAAGCAAAATCCGGTTTTACACAATTAAATAATATCGATACAATTGTTGTAACACCGCGGAAATGTGTCGGTCTGAATTCCCCTTCCAACTTTTTTGAGATTTCATTTACGTAAACATAAGATTGATAACCGGAAGAATATATTTCATCCTCCGAAGGGACAAAAACACAATCAACATTATATTCTTCCAGAAGTTTGTTATCGTGTTCAATATCTCTCGGATATTTTTCATAATCTTCAGTCGGAGCAAATTGAGTCGGATTAACAAAAATAGAAACAACAGTTATATCACAAAGCTCTTTTGATTTTTTGATTAGTGAAAGATGTCCTTCGTGCAGATACCCCATAGTAGGAACAAGCCCGATTTTCTTTCCCGAACAGCTTATCTGCCGGGAAACAGACTGCATCTCTTTAACAGTAGAAATTGTTTTGATCAGGAACCTCAGTTGAGTAGAGTCAAAACATTATAAATTGTTTCTTTAAGATTTTTTCTTGGGGTAATTATATCTACAAACCCCTGTTCAAGTAAAAACTCAGAACGCTGAAAACCTTCCGGCAAATCTTTGCCGATTGTTTGCTTAATAACTCGCGGACCAGCAAATCCAATTAGAGCTCCCGGCTCAGCAATGTGAACATCACCTAACATTGCATAACTTGCAGTTGTCCCACCTGTAGTCGGATCGGTTAAAACCGAAATGTAAGGGAGCCCGA
Source organism: uncultured Ignavibacteriaceae bacterium (assembly GCA_964622335.1). Lineage (GTDB taxonomy): Bacteria > Bacteroidota > Ignavibacteria > Ignavibacteriales > Ignavibacteriaceae > RBG-16-34-14. The sequence goes on along the minus strand of CAZUOC010000380.1, from coordinate 2,308 downwards.
GTTCTGCATATTTTGCAAGACGTGCACTTGTTTTTGCAAGCTGCATAAGAGAATATGCACCTTCCATCATTCTTGCACCGCCGCTGGAAGAGATTATAATAAGCGGGAGTTTATTCTTTCCGGCTTTATCAGTTAAACGTGAAATCTTTTCTCCGACAACGGAACCCATACTGCCGCCAATGAATTTAAAATCCATACAACCTAAAGCTACATTGATTCCGTTGAGTTTTCCTGTTCCCGTTCTAAGAGCATCTATCAAGCCGACTTTTTTGATCGTTTCATCGATACGCTGGGTATATTTTTTTGTATCTTCAAAGCCAAGCGGATCGGCAGAACGCATCTTCTTATCCATCTCTTTGAAAGAGCTTTTATCGAGAACTATTTTAATATACTCGTTGCTGCCAATCCTGAAATGATAACCGCATTTGGGACATGTCCATAAATTTTGTTCGAGCTGCTTTTTATGAATTATTTCATTACAGCTTGGACATTTTTCCCACAAGCCATCGGGTAATTCTTTTTTTTGGCTATCGGGTGCAATATTCTCTTTTGATCTTTTGAACCAGGCCATCAGTTTGAATTCTCTTTTTGAACAGTACTGGTGTCTTTCTGATTAAACGTATCCTCTTTAACAACTTTTCCGTAGAGTTTTAAGACAAATTCAGGGCTACCTACATCATTGGACTTAATAGTAATATACTTTAGCTGGTCTCCGGATCTTCCTCTGGAGTTGAATTCGACTTTAATATTTGTTGATTCACCCGGCGCCAACTCTTTTTTTTCAGGAAGAGCTGCAGTACATCCACACGATGCATGCACGTTATTTATTATTAATTTGCCTTCTCCTGTATTTGTAACAACGAAATTATGTTTTACTTTTTCCCCTTGGACTACTGTACCGAAATCATATTCTTTTTCCTGGGAGACAATCTTCGGACCTGAATATTGTGCATATGATACTGAAATCAACAGGCATAAAAAGGCTAAAGTTTTCTTGATCATTTCTTCATTCCTTTTATTATGAAATCTTTAAGATAATTTGGTTCTAAAAAATCATAATCTAAAGTTAATAATCCGTTACCAAACTTTTCAAACCATTTGGCAATGTATTTTGCTGAAGGTGCTGTAAAACCGGTTTTGCCCTCATTTTTAACAGCGTTTCCAAAAATTAATTTATTTTTACCTTCTTTTTCTATTTTTTGACTATCTATTATACTCAAATCGTGAGCAAATATATAATTATTACTTTTAATTTGAAAACCTGCAAAATAAGCTTCTTCAGAATTAACTTTGTTTGCAATAATAAATTCTGTCCCCTCGCTTAGAAAATCAGTTAATTGATATGCCATTGCTTCGAATGTTGGAACAGGCGCGATAGGAAGCGAAGCTCCAAAAGCTAGACCTTTTGCAGTTGACATTCCAATTCTTAAACCTGTAAATGAGCCAGGACCAGCCGACACAGCAATACATGCTACTTGATTTATTTCTGTTCCGGATGTTTTTAAAACTTTATCGACAAGATCGAAGATTACTTCTGAGTGTGCATTTTTCAGCATCATTGAAAATTCAAAAAACTTTTCTTCATCAAAATAGAGACACACTCCGCAAATTCTCTCGGAAGTTTCCAGAGCCAATACCGGTTTTCCATTAATCATATTTATCAAACCTGAAATTACGAATTGAACCTTCCGGCGTTTCAATATTTATTTCAATTCTTGATTTTGGCAAAACATCAGGAATAAGATTTCCCCATTCAATAAATATAACCGCATCAGGATCATTTATATAATCGTTAAAACCAATATCAAAAAGCTCTTCTTTGTTTTTCAATCGGTAGAAATCAAAATGATAAACTTTTTTTTCTCCATAATAAATATTTACAATTGCAAATGATGGACTGCTTGCATTCTCTACTCCCCAGATTGACACAGCACTTTTCACAAAAAAAGTTTTCCCGGCACCAAGTTCACCGTTAATAACAATTATCTTTCCTGAGTTAATTTCATTAGCAAATGATTTAGCAAGAGTCTTTGTCTCTTCCTCCTGAAGAACAGTTTTTTCAAAAGGATAAATCAATTTATTTTGGTTCCATTGTAATTACTGGCAATATCATTTCTTCCATCGATATTCCGCCATGCTGAAACGTATCTTTATAATAAGTAAGGTATTTATGATAATCAGTCGGGTAAACAAAATAATAATCTTCTTTTGCAATTATATAATTAATTGTGACTCCCCGTTTCGGAAGTTTGTATTCTTCCGAATTTTTTATGAATAAAGCATGTTTATCATCAACTTTGAGATTTCT
>CAZUOC010000379.1:0-3212 GCA_964622335.1 uncultured Ignavibacteriaceae bacterium | reverse complement strand
ACAGCAATCGCGGTAACAAGATTCGGCGGCCCTCCGGCTTTAAGAATCGCTTCAAGAGGTACAAGCCCGACAATTTCACTTCCATTAACTTCGGCTCCTAATCTTGCAGCTTCTTTCTTAACTTCTTCAAAAGCAATATGAAGCGGAGTAATATTATAATTTGTAAGATTCATAGAAACCTGGGTGATATTATATTTCTCAAGAGAAACTCCCATACCTTTTACATTCCTTAGCCTTCCGGGTTTTTTAACAGTTTTGCCATTAACCTTTATAATATTTCCCTGGTCATCTCTGGCTGCTCTCCCGGATTCACGTAAAATTTCTGCAATCTCTTTGGCTATTTTAACATCTTTGGATTTAATATTAACATTGTAAGCAATAAGAAAAAATCTGGTGCCTGTTACAATTGCACCAAGCTTCGGATTAAATTTTGCTTCTCCAAAATCAGGAAGCCATTCCGGGTCTTTTAACTTTTCTTCGAGACCTTCATATTCTCCTTTTCTTATATCTGAAAGATTTTTTCTTTGAGGTTTTCTTGCTGCTTCTTCATAAAGATAAACAGGTACATTAAGTTCTTGAGAAATTCTCTCTCCAAATTTTTCTGAAATTTTTACACAATCTTCCATTGTTGCATCTTTAACCGGAACAAAAGGAACAACATCAATTGCCCCTAGTCTTGGATGCTCGCCTTTATGTTTTGTCATATCGATGTTTTCTGCAACAGTTTTGCAGGCATTGACAGCGCCCTCGAGAATTCCGTTTTCATCTCCTGCCATTGTTACAACCACACGATTGTAGTCTGCATCCGGTTCAAGATTAAGAAGCTTTACTCCATTAGTTCTTTCTAAAGCAAGTTTAATTGCTTCAAAAGTATTTCCATTTTTCCCTTCGCTGAAGTTGGGAACACATTCTATAATTTTCATATTGTTAATAATTAATAAATAGAATATAAATGATACGGATTTAACAGATTAAAACAGATCAGTCAAAATCCGTCAAATCAGTTTTATCTGTGTTGTATCTAAGTTGAATAGATAACCTTTCCCTTTTTTATTGTCATACAATTAATATTCTTTCCAACATTATAAACTATATCTGAATAATTGCAAGTATCGAATACGGCAAAGTCTGCTTGTTTATTTATTTCGATGCTGCCGGTAACTTCATTTAGTCCAATTGCCTTCGCTGCATTTATTGTTACTGCACTAATGGTTTCTTCAATCGTCATTCCTGTTTTTAGTGTGGCAAGACTCATAATAAAATTTAAATTTGCAATATGAGATGAACCTGGATTGTAATCCGTTGCCAATGCTACAATTGCATTTTTATCTATCAGTTTTCTCGCAGGCGTATATTGATAATTAAGAAAGAATGAAACTCCCGGTAAAATTGTACAAACAATTTCAGAATCTCCTAAAGCTTTTAATTTTGATTCTTCAACAACTTCAAGGTGATCGGCACTTGTAATATTATGCTTTAAAGCCAAATCAATTCCACCAATGTTGTTGAATTGTTCTGTGTGAAGTTTTAATCCAAGTCCTGATTCTTTAGCTTTAATAAATATTCTTTCTACTTCAGAAGAAGAGAAAGCAGTCTTTTCACAAAAAGCATCACAATATTTTGTAAGCCTGTGCAAAGAAATGTAAGGAATAAGTTTGTCTACGAGTAGACTAATATAACCCTCATGATTATCGTTAAATTCCGGTGGGAAAGTGTGAGCGCCTAGAAAAGTCGGAACAATATCAATTGGAAAAATATCTTTTAAATAATTTATAGCCTGAAGCAGCTTTAATTCATTTGCAAAATCCAGTCCGTAGCCACTTTTTATTTCGAGAGAAGTAATCCCTTGTGAGATAAAATAATTTACTCTTGGGATAAGAAGATTTATTAATTCTTCGACGGAAGAATTTCTTACAGCTTTAACAGTTGAGTTTATTCCACCCCCTTTTTTCGCAATCTCTTCATAACTTTCTCCTGAAAGTCTTCTTCTGAATTCATAAGCACGTGAATCCGCAAAAGCTGAGTGAGTGTGACATTCAACCAAACCGGGCAGGATGACTTTATCTTTTACATCAATTGTTTTATCATCAGAAGAGATTTTAAAAGAGGAATTGGAAACTATATCTTTTATATAACCATCTTCGGTTATTATGGAATGATTTTCAATTACTGAAATATCATTAAGCTTTTTACCCCTTTTATAGTTTTTCCCATCTGTATTTACTGTGATTATCTGTGCAGGATTGGAAAAGATTATTTTCATTGTTCAAAGACATTTACGCTGTCACTTACAACTCTGGCTTCCGCGTAACCCATCTGCTTCAACTTAAAGCTCAAATTATTTGCGTTACTATAATCTTTAAAATCTCCGACACTAACTTTGTAGAAAGGAGGATCGAAAGTGATGTAAACTTGTTTCTGAGTTGTTTTAAAATAGATATTAGAACGCATGCTGTCTGCCTCTTCCAGGTTATCTGTTGTAGCTACCAGAACACGGTAACCGCTTACTTTTGCAATTATTCTTTTTGAGGATAAAAGAGTGTCAATATTTTTTTCTTCATAACCGTACCATACATCCTGATTTTTAGAGGAGGCAGGAAAATTAAGTTTCTTTTTGGGAATGTCTAATTTTGTCCTGTAGGGTGTAAAATCAAAATCTTCTTTTACTTCAGAGTTTGGTTTTTTAGTGGTGGTTTCATTCTTTTCGTTTTTTCCTTCATCGTTTGAATATCTGCCGCCCGTCGAAGCACTGCATGCATAAAAGATCAACATGAAAATAAAAGCAAAAATAATCGTTAGTTTATTCTTCATAGCATAAAAAATTGTTAACTAAAGCTAAATATAAAGCTTATTAAAGATTACTAAAAGATTTTTGCACCTGACTCTTATTATCCCGATAAATGTATGTAATATAATAATTTTGAGAAACTACCGATATTTTCGTAAATTACAGGAATAAAAAATAAATTTTGCGTGAAAAATGCCTTCTAAAAAGCTTAAAATCTTATTTGTTACATCGGAAATAGTACCATTTGTAAAAACAGGCGGATTAGCCGATGTTTCCGCCGCACTACCACAAATGCTTGCAGAAATCGGGCATGAAGTTCGTATTGTGGTTCCCAAATATGGTGCTGTTGACGATAGGAAATTTAAAATACATGAAGTTGTAAGATTAAAAGATCTTACAGTAAAAATTGGCGACAAAGATGTTG
>CAZUOC010000378.1:0-3215 GCA_964622335.1 uncultured Ignavibacteriaceae bacterium | reverse complement strand
CTATCATCTTCAGCCCACCGTTGTCGAAGGTTGCGAACTCCCAGCGGTGCTCCTTCACAACCGGTGTTTCCTCGCCAACAACAATGGTCACTTGACTTGACTGACAGCTTGCTTCCCCGCATTGAGGCGTGATTGTCACGACATAATTCCCGGCTTTCAGCGGCTGGAACTCAATTGGACTTGCTACTGACCTATCACCTGAGCTACGAATGTATCCGGAAGGGCCACTGACACTCCAATTGTATAGCATCCCACACCGCTCGCCGCTGCACATATACGCCGGATCGATCGTTACCGCACCAGCGATCTGCCGCGCAGACATGGTGATCTCACCTCCGCAATCAACCGGTATTCCTTGAACCTTAACTTCTGGCTGACCGTCGCCATCGAGATCACTCCACTTACCGCAAGCGCAGGTCTCTTTCCCCGCTTCAAGCACAATGAAGATTTCACATGTCGGGCAAACTACACCGTCACATTCCGCAGTTAATACGACGTGATAAGTACCTACAGTCGGTGCTGTAAACGATGCTTGAGGCGTGATATAAGGCCCGCCGTCGGACCATGAAAACCCTCCAGGCCCTGTAATATCCCAATAGAATGTTGGTTGAGGCCATGAGCAGTTCACGCAATTTAGGCTCTGACCGAAGCTTACGCCGATACCATGTGCAGCGTCAGCTTGGGTTAGCATGAGGGTATCTCCACAACCGCCTGTCCAGGATTGAGAGCTCCCAGATGCATCTAGCCAGCCTACATCGATATTACCCCAGGTACCGCATTGACACGGCGGCTGTTCCTCCTCAATTGTCAGCTTGAAATGGAAAGGATCACAGATGTTGCTGCCACAGTTAGCGGTGACAAACTGATCGTAGGTTCCTGGACCATTGAAGTACGAGTACTGAAGCACAATCGGAGTACCCACATCATCAAGGTGAGACGTCGTCCCGCTTGTACTCCAATTGTATGTAACCGCTGGACACTCACCCTGACACACATAATTGGGTGGTGTCAACTGTAGCGGGAAGTCAGACGCGGATACAGTCAGTGTGCCATCTTCATCCACTACTGTCCCGTCAACGTAGATATCGGGTATGCCGTTTCCGTTGCTGTCATGAAATGCCCATTTGCCGCACGCACATCCCGACTCACAGCACAGCTTGAGCACGCACCGGTCACAGGCCATCCCATCGCAGAATGCCGTGATGATGACGTCAGTGTACTGGTCGCAGAGCTGCAATTGGTCGAGTTCAAGCTTGTAGACGTCATCAAACGGCTCGTGCAATCCCCACTGAGCCACATCGATGATGTACGACGCTTTACACGGAGGTGTCGGTGGGTCGCAGACGTAGTGCGGCGTGATCTCCAAGAACTCAGAAGCACACACCTCTGCTGGTAGCTGAATGTCCTGCGGACATTCATAGACGCTGGTTTTCCACCCAGTAGGTGAGGCCAGGTGGATGATCTCGTCCGACCAGTGACTGCACTCACACGTGGGCAGCGGTTCCTCGATCACCAGTTTGAAATGGAAAGGATCACAGATGTTGCTGCCACAGTTAGCGGTGACAAACTGATCGTAGGTTCCTGGACCATTGAAGTACGAGTACTGAAGCACAATCGGAGTACCCACATCATCAAGGTGAGACGTCGTCCCGCTTGTACTCCAATTGTATGTAACCGCTGGACACTCACCCTGACACACATAATTGGGTGGTGTCAACTGTAGCGGGAAGTCAGACGCGGATACAGTCAGTGTGCCATCTTCATCCACTACTGTCCCGTCAACGTAGATATCGGGTATGCCGTTTCCGTTGCTGTCATGAAATGCCCATTTGCCGCACGCACATCCCGACTCACAGCACAGCTTGAGCACGCACCGGTCACAGGCCATCCCATCGCAGAATGCCGTGATGATGACGTCAGTGTACTGGTCGCAGAGCTGCAATTGGTCGAGTTCAAGCTTGTAGACGTCATCAAACGGCTCGTGCAATCCCCACTGAGCCACATCGATGATGTACGACGCTTTACACGGAGGTGTCGGTGGGTCGCAGACGTAGTGCGGCGTGATTTCCAGGAACTCAGAAGCACACACCCTCGCTGGAAGCTGAATGTCCTGCGGACACTCATAGACGCTCGTTTCCCAACCAGTAGGTGAGGTCAAATGGATGATCTCGTCCGACCAGTGACTGCACTCACACATTGCTGGCTCTTCCTCAACGACGAAATCGAATTTGAAAGGCTTGCATTTCTCGCCGTTGCAGAACGGGTAGATCGTGATTGTGTAAGTTCCGGGCCCATCTAAAGTACCGTTTGAAGGCGACAGGTTGATCACCAGGTCGCCAGGACCAGAGAAAGACGGAAACTGGAATTGATTCGGGCCCGCAATCTCCCAGTAGAAACGAGCCGATGAACTCTTACACTCGTAGAACGGATAGATCGTCACGGGCGGCGTCACCACAGCCGGGCTACTGGGATCTACGATCTGTGAGTTTATCGTTACATCGGGCACGCCATTGTCATCTGCGTCGATCCAACCTACACAGCCATACTCATATTCGGGACCATCACTAATACGGAAGGCAAGATTGAGTGATTTGGTGCAATCGCTGGGCCAGTGCAGATCACCTTCTGGATTGAATACCCATGATCCAGACAGTGTCTCTTCTACTTCTCCCCAGAGAGCGTCGCAGAAGAAACGGTATTCGGTCGATGACCAACCCCAACGCCGTTCATCCTCTTCTACGTCAGGCTTGACGATCAACCAATATTTCTTACCCTTTTCTTGCACAAGGGGGTCGGGTATCTTCGCAAAGGTATATTTGTAGAATACCCTATGGTCATCGTTTTTTGCATCCGCAGGGCAGGTGTAGTCGTGGCCATACCAGTTCAGCCAGCAACAACCTCCCAGCGGCACCACCTGAAACTCATTGCTGCTAAACTCTCTCCTCCAAAGAATGTCTCCAGGCCCACCACAGGTACCACCACCAACATCCTCGGCAATCATGATTGTGAAGCGGTTGATCGTGCCCACATCTCCTGGGTAGTCCTCGACTTCTCCGTCGATATCCTCCCAGGAGCCATAGAGTACTATGTGTGACACGTTCCCGGTCTCACGGCACTTCCAATCGTCCGCCAACCATATTTCCTTCCCATCCACGCTGCCACATTCTACGTCCCATCCTCCGCTTGCAGGCCATTGCGGATGATGTATCTTCCAG